>JAHZFN010000077.1:1682-8484 GCA_019421315.1 Peptococcaceae bacterium
GGCAGATTTCAGCGGTGTTCACCGTCTTGGTATGGCAGACGGTAACGGTGGCGTGGTCGTTTAAAAGGAGCATTGCCAAAGGCTTGCCCACAACCATGGAACGCCCGATGACGGTAACTCTTTTGCCTTTCAGCGGAATTTCGTTGTGATGCAGAATTTCCATAACGGCGGTGGGTGTGCAGGGTGCAAAACCATCGGTTTCGCCTGCAAAAACCTTGGCGGCGCTGCCCATGGTCAGGCTGTCGATGTCCTTGTCAACGGCAATGAGGGAGCGGGCGGCTTTTTCGTCCAGGTTTTTCGGCAGAGGGCTGAAGAAGAAAATGCCGTCCACTTCGGGGTTTTCCGAGGTGGCTTTGACGGTTTTTTCCAAATCCGCCTGGGTTACATCGGCGGGCAGTTCCGTTGCCAGGCAGCGGATACCCGTTTTTTCGCAGTTCTTTTTGATGGAGCCTTCGTAATAAACATCGTCGGGGCGGGCGCCGACACGGATAACGGCGAGAGTGGGCGTATGCCCCATTTCCGTCAGCTGTTGGGCTTTTGCGATGTTTTCTTCGGTGATTTTGGCGGCAACCTCTTTGCCTTTTAAAATTTTTGCCATTGCTATATTTCTCCTTTTTTCATTTGGTATTTGTGATTTATTTTAGTTGATTTTTATCTAAAGTTGTACTTTTCAAAATTGATAGATGTTTCATTTGTGTTCCCTTTGATAACGATAACCCTGCCGCATACTCTGAAATTTTTTGCAAGAGCAAAAGTACCTTTATCCAATAAATTATAATGGAACAGCAAACATAGACCATATCCTTGAAAAATATTGGATAAGAGCAAAAGTATCTTTACCCAACAAATTATAATGGAACAGCAAACATAGACCATATCCTTGAAAAATATTGGATAAGAGCAAAAGTACCTTTACCCGATAAATTACAATGGAACGGCTGACATAGCCTATATCTTTAAAAAACTTCGTTGGGGAGGAGGAGGGAGATTAGGCGTTCCAAATCGTCATTGCTGAAATATTCCAACACGATTTTTCCGCCTTTGCCGCTTGCCTGAACGGTAACCTTGGTGCCCAGCTTGCTGCGTAGCTTTTCGGCAACCTCGTTCAAAACCAAATCCTCCACTGTCGGCGGCTTGGGCTGTTTCGCTTCTTTTGCCGACTTTTCGCTGGCTTTTTCCGCCTGCTTGAGAGCGGGCTTTTCGTAAATTTCCTTGGGATTTTTGGCGAAATATTCCGCCTGGCGTACCGAAAGGTTTTCCTCTATGATTTTTTCCGCCAAAACATTGCGGTCATCTTTGTTTTGCAGCTGCAAAAGAGCTCTGCCGTGGCCTGCCGAAAGCTTGCCGTCCATAACCGCCTTTTTCAGATTGTCCGAAAGGGAAAGCAAGCGGATGGTGTTCGCCACATAAACTCGGCTTTTGCCCAGCTTTTCCGCCAGCTTGCTTTGGGTGTAGCTGTATTTTTCCATCAGCTCACGGTAGGTTTTGGCTTCCTCCAGCGGGTTCAGGTTCTGCCGCTGAATGTTTTCAATCAACGCCACCTCCAGGGTTGTTGTGTCGTCCAGATTGCGGACAATGCAGGGGATTTCCCGCAGACCGCAGAGGTTTGCCGCCCGAAAACGGCGTTCGCCGGCGATGATTTCGTAGGTGTTGTCGTCGGCGGGGCGCACCAAAATCGGTTGTAAAATGCCCTGCTCCTTGATGGATTTTTTCAGTTCCTGCAATTTATCGTCGTCAAAAAGCTGACGGGGCTGGTTGGGGTTGCGGTGTACCTGCTCGATTTTCAGCATCTGCACCTTTTCCAATGTCAGGTTTTCTTCCAAAATCGGCTTGGTGTCGCCGAACAAGGCGCCCAGTCCGTTGCCTAGACCTTTTTTTGCCATAAAATATCACTCTCTTTCCTGCGCCGCCTTGGGGGCGGGCGTGTCTATTTCAAACGGGTTTTGCCGATAACCGCCTTGGCAAGCTCGCCATACATTTCGGCGCCCTTGGATTTTTTGTCGTAATAGCTGATGGGCATGCCGTGGCTGGGAGCCTCGGAAAGGCGCACGTTTCGTGGAATGATGGCGTTAAACACCTTGTCTCCGAAGTATTCCTTGACTTGATCCACAACCTGGGCGGAAAGATTGGTGCGGCTGTCGTACATGGTGAGCAGAACGCCCAGAATTTGCAGCTGCGGGTTTAGATGCCGCCGCACCAGATTAAAGGTGTTTAAGAGCTGCTCCAAACCCTCCAGGGCATAATATTCGCACTGCACGGGTATGATGATGCTGTCTGCCGCCGTCAGTCCGTTTAATGTCAAAAGACCCAGTGAGGGCGGGCAGTCGATAAGGATATAGTCGTAGCGTTCCCGCATATGGGAGATTGCCCGTTTCAGCTTGCTTTCTCTGGCGACGGCACTGACCAGCTCGATTTCGGCGCCTGCCAGGTTGATGGTGGCGGGCAGAACGTGAACGCCTGAATATTTGGTTTTGACAACGGCGGATTCCGCCGGCACATTTTCCACCAAAACATTGTAGACGCAGTTTTCCAGCTTGCGCCTGTTGATGCCGTAGCCGCTGGTGGCGTTGCCCTGGGGGTCCAGGTCGATAATCAGCACCGATTTTTTCATCTGTCCCAGTGCGTCCGCCAGGTTGACAACGGATGTGGTTTTGGCAACACCGCCTTTTTGGTTTGCCACTGCAATTACATAACCCATGTTTCCTCCTGTAATACTGCTGATATTTTTGGATGTCCGCACAGCGGCGGATATTGTGTTTCTTCTATCATTATATATAGTTATAGTATATATAATATAGTTATAGTATATATTTAATATACTTACTTGATATTTACTTGATATTTACTGCCGTGACTTTCGTCGGCGGCTTTGCGACGTACTGTTTATTTTGCAATTACCTCAATAAGCAATATACTTCATATAGCTTTATGCTTTCGCCCTGCTGCCTGCCAATGGTTTTTATTGCCTGACTAATAATAATGCAATAAATCAGAATTATTATGCTTTTGGTTTTCTCCGTCCAACAATGGTGCAGGCGGAGTTTTTTACTTCTTATAAAGGCTTTTTCTTGATCAAACCGCTGTTTCTGGGATATTTTTGCTTTAAGGGATTGTTCTTTTTGAGAACAACCAAGCTGCGCTTTTCGCCTGAGCTTAATGCGTATTCGCAGACCTTTTCCAAGGAGCAGTTCAGCTCAACCATGGCGCCTGCCGCTTCTTTGATTTCTTCGGCGGCGGAGCTGCCTTTCATGGCGATAATTTTGCCGCCGGGGTTGACAAAAGCGGTGAGATATTCCAAAAGCATGGGCATTACGGCGACTGCTCTGGCAACGGCAAAATCCGCCCGTTCCCGCAGTTCCTCTTTATGCCCCAGCTCTTCGGCGCGCCCCCAAACCACGGCAGCGTTGGCAAGCTTAAGCTTTTGGCAGACGCTTTCCAAAAAACGGCACCTTTTTTGCTGAGAATCCAACAGAATAACCTGCATTTCGGGGCGGGCGATGGCTATGGGAATTCCAGGCAGTCCTGCACCCGTGCCGACGTCTACCAGGGTTTTTGTTTGGCTTTTGCTCTTTGCATCAAGCAGCGGCAACAACCGCAGACTGTCGGCGATGTGTTTTTCGGCAACCTCCGCCGCCTCCGTAATGCCTGTCAAATTCATAACCCTGTTGGTTTCCACCAGAGTCTCGTAGTAGTCTGCCATCTGCTCCTTTTGCCGTTCGTTCAGGCTTTGCGCCGTTTCCATAAGCCTTTGCTCCAATGCCTGCAAAAACAACGGCTTGTCCACTACAGCCAAAGCCGACGGTTTGACCTTGTTTTTTGGTGCTTGTTTTTCTGCTTTGGGGTTTACAATAACCCTATTGTTTTGGTTTTTGTTTTGTGTAGTCATAAATATTTTAATATGTTTTTTTTATTTTATCCTATATCTTTCGTAATGTTTTTTTTGTGATTTTTTTGTTTTTGCGGCTGTGAGGCTTTGGCAAATCAACCCTTTAAACCGTCGGACTGCCTTTGCATATTCTCCACAACGATGTCGAAAATTTCGCCTAAAGAGGCGGCATATTCCAGAACCTGCCACGGTTCGTTGGTGTGAAAATGTATTTTTATTAAATCGGAATCGCCGACTGCAATCAAGCAGTCGCCTTTGAAATTCTCTGTAATGTGGCGGTTGATTTCCGCTTCGGACAAATTTTCGCCTGCAATCAAAAGCTGTGTGTCAAATTTATATTCCAACATAATTTCAGACCTCTTTTCTCGACATTTTCTCGCAATTTTTTTTTTGCAATTTTCTTTCGTGATTTTCTCCCAAGCAGGCTATCGGCGGCGGTTTTGCTCCAGCCAAACCAAAAGCACGCTGATATCGGCGGGGCTGACGCCTGTTATGCGGCTTGCCTGCCCGATGGAGGCAGGGCAGATTTCCGCCATTTTTTCGGCAGATTCGCGGGAAAGACCTCGTATCTTCAGATAGTCTATATCGGCAGGCAGCTTTTTTTGCTCCAATTTGCGGAATTTTGCCACCTGATCCTGTTGCTTTTTGATATAGCCTGTATATTTGGCGCCGATGGCAACCTGTTCGGCAACATCGGGTTTAGCAGGTGTTTCGCCTGTAATCTCAATTATATCGGCGTAAGAAATTTCAGGGCGTTTCAGCAAATCCCAGCCGTTGATGCCTTTGTTTAAGCGGGAAGAGCCTCGGCGATCCAAAACTGCATTTAACTTTTCATCGTGGGGCTTGATGTGCAAATTGCGAAGCCGTTCAATTTCCTCGGCAACGGCTTGCTCCTTGTCGAGCAGACGTTGCAGCTGTTTATCGCTCACCAGTCCCAAGGAGTGGGCTTTTTTGGTCAGGCGTTGGTCAGCGTTGTCGTTGCGGAGCAAAAGACGGTATTCCGCCAGGGAGGTAAACATTCTGTACGGCTCATCCACGCCCTTTGTTATCAAATCATCCACCAAAACGCCCAGATAAGCTTCATCTCTGCCCAAAATCAGCGGCTCTCTGCCCAGAATTTTCAAAGCGGCGTTGGCGCCTGCCAAAAGACCTTGTCCTGCGGCTTCTTCATATCCCGATGTGCCGTTGATTTGCCCTGCGGTGTAAAGACCTTCCACAAGCTTGGTTTCCAATGTGGCTTTAAGCTGGGTTGGGTAAACGCAGTCATATTCGATGGCGTAGGCGGGTCGGACAATTCTCACATTTTCCATGCCGGGGATAGTCCGCATAAACGCCAGCTGTACGTCTTCGGGCAGGCTGGTACTCATGCCCTGAACATAGTATTCGTTGGTATCCAGTCCCTCAGGCTCCAAAAACAATTGGTGAGATTTGCGGTCGGCAAAGCGCACCAGCTTTGTTTCGATGCTGGGGCAGTATCTGGGTCCGATACCCTTAATCAAGCCGCTGTATAGCGGACAGCGGTGCATATTGTCTCTAATGATTTTGTGGGTTTCTTCGTTGGTGTAGGTAAGCCAGCAGGGAACGTTGGGGCGGTCATATTCGGCGTCATCAAAGGAAAATTTCAGTTTTTCCTCCGAACCCGGCTGAATCTGCATTTTTGTAAAATTCAGGGTTTCCTTGGCAACACGGGCGGGTGTGCCTGTTTTGAAACGTCCCAGCTTAAAACCCAGCTTCAACAGGCTGTCCGAAAGAAAAGAGGCGGGCGGATACCCCGCAGGCCCCGACGGATACATGCAGTTGCCCATGATTACGGCGCCTTTCAGATATGTGCCCGATGTTATGACAACCGCTTTGCAGTTGTAGGCGGCGCCTGTTCTGAGACGGATACCTGTGATTTTGCCGTTCTCCGAAAGCAGACGCGTAACCTCGCCTTGCTTTAAATCCAAATTTTCGGTGCTTTGCAGATACTTAAGCATTTCCGCCTGATATTCTTTTTTGTTGATTTGGGCACGCAGAGCCTGAACGGCAGGGCCTTTGCTTGTGTTCAGCAGGCGAATTTGAATTTGAGTTTTGTCGGTGATTTTGCCCATGGCGCCGCCCATAGCGTCGATTTCCCGCACAATGACACCTTTCGCAGGGCCGCCCACAGAGGGATTGCAGGGCGCCATTGCAACGGAATCCATGGAAAGTGTTATCAGGATGGTTTTGGCGCCCAGTCTTGCCGCCGCCAAGGCGGCTTCGCAGCCTGCGTGGCCGGCGCCGATTACCGCAACATCATATTCCCCCGCCAAAAAATCGTCGGCGGAGGTTTCGGCTTCCACAATATCGGGGTTTATGTTTTGATTGTTTTCGTTGTTTTGCATATTTGCTCCTTGATGTTTCATGTGAAACATATTTTGTTATCTGCTTGGGGTTGCGGCGGTATTTTTTGTGATTTACAAAAAGCAAAAATGTTTCACATGAAACATTTTGCAGTGCCGCCTCAAAGGCTCGGAAAAAATAATCTGCGGCAGAACCACAGTTTTTTTGTCAAGCTTTCTGTATGGCATAGTGCCGTTTGTTTTGGCAAGGCTTTTGCACAGTGCGCTGCAGTTGGCTTTTCGGCAAGGTTTGCCGCATTTTAAGCATATCAGTCCTTGCTGCAGTGCAAAAGTGTTTCACATGAAACATTTTTGCACCGAAAATGCAAAAAGTTGTCAATAAATATATTATAGCACAAAGAACTTGCATTTAACAGAAGAAAACGCATTTTGTTGCAATTATCGGATGGTTTGTGCGCCAAAAAGTGAATTGTCACCGAAAATTCCGCCGAGTTTCCTTAAATTATTGTTTATAACCATTCTGTTAGGCAATGCTTGTGGATTTTTCCACTCCAAGGGCGGATGACTTTTTTGTATAATAAAGCTGACAAAACAG
>JAHZFN010000077.1:8494-15471 GCA_019421315.1 Peptococcaceae bacterium
ATATATAATGTATACATGACGAGATTTGCCGATAAGCTATTGACAAATTGCAAGAAAAATTTATACTAATATATGAAGTAATATGTTAAAAAAATCAGAAGAATGGAGATGATAACATGGAAAAAACAATGGATAAGACTTTGGCGTACAGCGTGCTTGTTACATGGTTGGACTGCAAGGATAACCCACAGCGGGAAAGATGGTGCTACGAAAAAATGCTCTCCCTGCTTTTGCGGGACGAGCGGGAAACCATCAACTTCATCCGTGTGCAGAAGGACCATAAATATCTGGATTTGCTGGCGGAGCTTTTGCCCGAATTGGCATATCAGTTTAACAGCCATCTTTTTGTTCGTCAAATGGAAAACCTTGAGGAATTTCATGATTCGGAAATTTGGCGGCAGAACGTTGCGGCGGCGGCGGAACGTGTCAAGGCTCCCGCTGTCAACGAAATGGATTTCTGAGTTTTGATTTAAAAAGTTTTTAATTTGGAGGTTTTCGATTTAATAGTTTTGGTTTGGCGGTACAGGCTTTTGCGGTTTAAGGCAAAGGCGGGAACATGTTCTTTCGGAGAATTTTCTCTGCGGAACATGTTCGTTGGGACGGCAGAGGGCGGCTGTGTTTTTAAAATTTGAAAAAACATTTTCCTTGCTTCGGCAAGTTTTTTTTTGCAAAAAAATAACCCATCCTGCGACATCAAAGCTGTTGTCAAAAATATTGCCGTATTGTATAATGGGGTATATACACCTTTGTTTTTTCGGCGCCCTGCCTGTGTCGAGAAAAAAATATATATAAATAAGGAAAGAAAAATTGAGTAAAGGAAACTAATTATATTGAAATACGCAAGGGTGTGTCAAAAAATTTAGATAAAAAGGATTTTTGCAGATGAAAATTAAAAAGCTTAAATTGTTGACGGCGGCGGCGTTTCTGCTGATGTGCCTTTTGGCTTTCGGCGGCGGCACCGACGGCGAGGCGGCGGATTTCAACGCCATCCAATGGTTCAAGGGCAGTTATCAAACGGACGGCGAAAATTTCGGCAGTTTGCACTGTGATTACCGAGATTTCGGCACGGAGGTGTACAATGCGGCAAAATCCACCGATTACCAAACGGAGTTCGACAATGTGATCCGCATTTTTTAAAGGATTTTTTGACGCGTTTTGATTAAGACAGGAGGTAAAAATGAGCAATAACGGCGGCTATTACGACAACAAGGGCAACTGGGTTGACCCCGACAAAAAAGAATGGTGGAAGGAGCTCATTCCCTATGCCATCGTCAACGCCCTTTCCTTATCCATCGCTTGCAGCCTGCTGAAAGGCATAACCTTCAGCGGCTTCGGTTCGATTATTTTTGCGGCGGTGCTTTTGACTTTGGTGAACTGGGGACTGAAACCCTTGGTGCATATACTTTCTCTGCCCGTTTCCGTTTTGACGCTGGGATTGTTTGCGTTAATTCTCAACGGTTTGTTTTTGGGCTTGGTGGCGCTTTTGACGCCCGGCTTCAACATCGCAACTTTCGGCACGGCAGTTTGGGGCAGCCTTATCATAACAATTTGCAACGGCATTATCAGGGCATTTTTGCCGAAATAAAAAGCGGCGGGATATCTGAAAATATTAAAAATATTTAAAAAAATTTTTAAAAGGAGTTTTACAATGGGCAAGAAAAAGAAAAACAGCAATTATAAAAAAAATTCGGCGGCAGAAACCTCCGCAGTTGAAAAAACAAGCAAAAAACGCTTTCAGCCGATGGATTTGCTCTGCGTTTTGGCGGCAGTGCTTTTCTTCGGTATGCGGATTTATCATCAAAACGTGGCGGCGCTTTCCATGCCTGTTATGGCGGCGCTTTATATCGTCATTGTGCTTTTGCTGGCGGTGTATTTTTTCACAAGCCCCAAATTTCGGGCGACTTGGAAGGATTGGAACACCAATGTTAAGCTGTATTTGGTGATTTTGGTTGTGGGCGATATTTTGGCGTTTGTCAGCTACGACATTGTGGGAAACCTGATGTATCTGGCAATTTTCGTTGTGGTGAACATCGCATATTACTGGCTGTTCCTGCGCCACAGAACCAAAACCGAAGAAGCCGAACGCTTGGCGAAGCTGGAAAAAGAAAAGAAGAAGAAAGACAAAAGCAAACCGAAAATTATGTGAATTAAACCAAAAAATGGCAGGCAAAAAAAGCCTGTCATCGGTTTTTTGGCGAATATTTCTTTAACCTCCACACATAATAAAAACGTAATAAAATGAACGGAAATTGCAGAAAAATTACGTTCAGACATTTTTTTATTATCTTTATTAATATTGTAGGAGGAACAAGAAATGAAAAAAATAGCGGTAATATTTATGTCTTTTCTGTTGGTGTTTGCCCTGTTTGGCTGCGGCAACAACGGCTCCGACACCACAAACGACGGCGCAACGGATAACAACGCTTCCCAAACCGACCAAAACAACAGCGGCGACGGCATTGTCAACGATGTGGAAAAAGCCACGGACGATGTGGTTGACGGCGTTGAAAACGGCGTTGACGATTTGACAGACAACAATAACAACAGCAACAGCAACAACAAAGCCGACACAAACGGCAGCAGCAACGGTAACGCCGCAGGCACAGGTACACAGCAGTAATGCGCTGCGGCAAGCAAAAAAATCAAAAACTCCCGAATTTTAAGTAAGAATTCGGGAGTTTTTATTATGTTTATTAATATTTTAAAAAGTTAAAAATCAAAAGATTTTTTAAGCAAGCTTTAATAAGCACTAATCAACAAAAATTAGTCAACGTTGGGGCCTGCTGCTGCGATTTCGGGAGCAACGCCTTTGTATTTTTTGAAGTTTTCGGCAAAGAGTTTAGCCAATTCTTTGGCTGTTTTGTCGTAGTCTTCTTTGTCTGCCCATGTGTCTTTGGGGTTCAAAACTTCGGAAGGAACTTCCGGGCAGCTTTGAGGAACTGCCAAATTGAAGATGGGGTCGGTTACATATTCAACATCTTTCAGGTCGCCGTTCAAGGCAGCGTTTACCATAGCTCTGGTGTATGCCAATTTCATTCTGGAGCCTGTGCCATAGCGGCCGCCGGTCCAGCCTGTGTTCAAAAGATAAACTTCTGCGCCGGTTTCTTTAATTTTGGCTTGCAGGAGAGAAGCGTATTCGCCAACTCTTCTGGAGAGGAAAGGCTGACCGAAGCCTGCGGAGAATGTTGCCTGGGGTTCGGTGATGCCGCGTTCCGTGCCTGCCAATTTGCTGGTGTAGCCGGACAGATAATGATAGCTTGCTTGGTTCATGTCTAATTTGGAGATGGGAGGTAATACGCCGAAAGCGTCAGCTGTCAGGAAAATGATGGTTTTGGGATGACCGCCTTTGCCTTCGGGGGTTGCACCGGGAATATGTTCGATGGGGTAACCGGTACGGGTGTTTTCGGTTCTGCTGCCGTCGTCATAGTCGGGAATACGAGTTTCTTCGTCAACGATAACGTTTTCAACAACTGCGCCGAATTTGATGGCGTTCCAGATTTGGGGTTCGCCTTCCTGAGAAAGTCTGATGGTTTTGGCATAGCAGCCGCCTTCAAAGTTGAAGATACCGTTTTCAGACCAGCCGTGTTCGTCGTCGCCGATGAGCTGACGGCTGGGGTCGGCGGAAAGTGTGGTTTTGCCTGTGCCGGAAAGGCCGAAGAACAAAGCTGTGGAGCCGTCTTCACCGATGTTGGCAGAGCAGTGCATCGGGCAAACGTTTTGTTCGGGCATGAAGTAGTTCATTGCTGTGAAGCAGGATTTTTTCATTTCGCCTGCGTAGCAAGCTGCGCCGATCAGGATTTCTTTGGATTCCAGGTTCAGGATAATGAAAGCTTCGGAACGTGTGCCGTCGATTTCGGGGATAGCTTTGAAACCGGGTGTGCAAACCAATGTGATTTCAGGTTCAAAGTTTGCCAATTCTTCGGCTGTGGGGCGGCGGAGCAGCTGATGAATGAACAGATTCTGCCAAGCGTATTCGTTGATTACGCGAACTGCAATTCTGTGTTTTTCGTCAGCGCCGATGAAGCCGTCGAAAACGAAAACGTCTTTGCCTTCCAGATAAGCCATTTGGCGGCGTTTGATACCTGTGAATTTTTCAACGGAAATACCTTTGTTGCCATCGCCCCAGTCAATGGTGTCCATTTCTTTGGCGGTTTCAACAAAATAACGGTCTTTGGGAGAACGTCCGGTGTATTTGCCTGTGTGTACAGACAAAGCGCCTGTGGCTGTCAGTTCACCTTCGCCGCGCAGCAAAGCTTCTTCCACCAAGATGGCGGGAGTAAGGTTGTCGTAAACTTCACCCAAATTGATATAACCTTTTTTTGCGAGTTCTTCTCTCATAGACATGTTAGAAATAACCTCCTCATGAATTTTAACAATAGTGTCTAGATTTATGCACTATAACCATTTTAACATAATCGCCTGCAAAATGCACCCCCAAAAAGAAAAATATACAAAAATATCAATTATAGGAAAATTCTTGCATTTTGCCGATATTTTGATTGTCAGAACAATTTAATTAAATGCTTTTGAATGGGCATTTGTCTTTTCGGAGCCTTGTTTTGCAAAGTGCGGCAAATTATCCGATTTTGCTATATTTTTTTATTTCACCTCAAAGGCGGCAGGCGGCTTCTATTGTTAATTTTTCCGTTAATTTCTCTGTCGGTTTTTCGATTTTGCTGATTTTGCAATTTGTTTTTTTGGCTGCATTTTACCTCGGCACAAAAAAAAGAGCGGCGTTTGCCGCTCTCAAAAATATAATATTTAATAAATAAATCTTATTTCAAGTTTTCGGGGTTCAGGCCCTGCAATTCGGGCAGCACAAAGCGGCCGTCCTTGCGAACCAAAACGTCGTCGAACCAAATTTCGCCGCCGCCGTATTCGGGAGTTTGGATATAAACCAAATCCCAGTGGTTGACGCTGACGTTGCCGTTATAGGCATCGTCATAGCAGGCGCCCGGTGTCAGATGGAAACTGCCGCCGATTTTTTCGTCAAACAAAATATCGTAAATGGGGGCTTTGACGTTGGGGTTGACGCCCAGCGCCCATTCGCCCACATATCTGGAGCCTTCGTCCATATCCAGAATTTGATTGAGGCGTTCGGTGTTGACGCCTGCGTCCGCCTTGACGATTTTGCCGTTTTCAAAAACAAAATGAATGTTTTCAAAAACCAGACCCTGATAAGGCGAAGCGGTGTTATAGGTGATTTCGCCGTTGATGGAGTTTTTGACAGGTGCCGTGTAGACCTCTCCGTCGGGGATATTGCATTTGCCGGCGCATTTCACGGCGGGAATATCCTTGATGCTGAAGGTCAAATCGCAGGTTTTGCCCTTAACCCGCACTTGGTCGGTGTTGTTCATCAGTTCCACCAGAGGATCCATCGCCTTGTCCATCTTGCTGTAATCCAGATTGCAAACATCGAAATAATAATCCTCAAAGCGGTGGGTCGGCATATTCGCCAGCTGCGCCATGCTGTGGTTGGGGTAACGCAGAATAACCCACTTGGTTTTCGGCACGCGGATTTCGTGGTGAACAGGGTGGCTCCAGTATTTATTGAAAAGCTCCATTTTTTCGGCGGGAACGTCTGCCAGCTCATAGCTGTTGTTGTTGGAACGGATGGAAACATAGGCGTCCATATCGTTCATGCGGGCGGCTTCATACTTGCCGATTGCCGCCATCTGTTCTTTGGTGCATTGCCTCAGCAGGGCTTCCTGCACTTCCCCTTGCTTAATTGTAACAAAAGGAATGCCCCCCGCTTTGTAGGCCTCTTCAATCAAAGCTACGGTCAGCGGAATTTCCATGCTGTTCACTTCAATCAGAATTTTTTCGCCTTTTTGCAGGTCGCAGGAATAATTGATAAGATTTTTTGCCAATTGATTTATTCTGGGATCTTTCATAATTGATAATATCCTCCTTTTTAACGACGTGGATGTTGTTTGCTGAGCTGTCCAAGAAGTCGAGCCGAATGGCGAAGACTGATTGGGTAACAGCTCGTATGCGATAGCCGCCCAAGAACACGAGCCGTTAAGGCGAAGTGCGATTGGCTAGCGGCGAACCGCTAAACTTCGGACAATGGTCTGTCCGCTATCTTAGCTCGGATAAGTCTGTCATTGCGCATTCTTTTGCCGCACCGGTTGCTTGTTGGAGTGCCGCAATTCGGGTTAGTGAGGTTTGCAATTACATGGTTTCGCAAAGTTTGGCAACTGATTGCAGGTAAATTACGACCAAAACGCTGTTTTGCATATTGCTGTTTCTTCCGTAAACTCCGATTACTACAATCTCACTTTAAATCACTTTAAATCACTACATATTTATTGTAGCCAATTTCTGCAAAAAATACAAACCTTTTGGTAAAATTCAGGAAAATTTTCTGCGAAAAAACTGTCTTTGGAAATTTTTGGAAATTTTTGATGTTTAAGGCGGCAAAACGGGGGCATAATTTTTGACGTAATCAAAATACCGCAAAAAAATATCGGGGAGGCGCCCTTTATGCTGAATAATCTGAGCTGTTCCGTTTGCAAAGACAATTTTAAATACGATATGCTGAAATTTTTGCTGCTTTTCGCCGTCGGCTGGCTGGGCTTGGGCTTGGCGGAGGTGCCTGCGGAAGTTGGTAATTCGGGCATAATCCGCATACATATTTTTGCCAACTCCGACAGCTTTGCCGACCAAAGTGTCAAGGCTGTTGTCAAGGACGGCGTCATGGATTATGTTGCCCGCCTTACGGCGGACTGCCGAACCAAAGACGAAACGGCGGCGGCAATCAAGGCGCATTTGACGGAAATAACCGCTGTTGCCGAAGGTATTGCCGCCAACTACGGCAGCTCCGCCCAAACCGTCTACGGTGTTTTTCGTTATGGCGAACGCTTTTGGCAGGGGGAAACCATGGCGGCGGGTGATTACGAATCCCTGCGGATAACTTTGGGAGACGGCAAGGGGCATAACTGGTTCTGCGTTCTTTACCCCGATTTTTGCGGCGG
>JAHZFN010000078.1:0-4235 GCA_019421315.1 Peptococcaceae bacterium
TTTATATAATTTCGGTCCGGTCAAATGCAGAACCTGACCGCCTGCGTCAATAATTTTTCGGCAAACGGCAATGGAAACGTCATTGATATGCTTGGCACCCTGACTGCCGCCCGTCACCAAAACAACCGGCTTCTGCGGGTTCAATCCGAAAAACTCCATGCCCTGTTTTTTGTCGGATTTCATGATATTTTCCCGCACGGGCAAACCTGTAATGACGGCTTTGTTGGGGTCTTTGATACTGCCGTCCATGATATTAAAGGTCAGGCAAATTCTGTCAACATGACTGCTCAAAATGCCGTTGGTCATGCCCATAACGGCGTTTTGCTCATGCAGCAGGGTTGGATAACCTTTTTGAGAAGCCGCCAACATCAGAGGTCCGCAGGCATAGCCGCCCGTACCGATTACAATATCGGGGTTATACTCTTTAAGGAGCTTTTTGGACTGGCTGATCCCCTGCATATTTTTCAAAAGCGTAACAATGGTTCTGACTCTAAGCTTTCTGGTCAAACCCTCAACGGTGATACCTTTGAACTCATAGCCTGCACGGATCGCCAAATCTTTTTCCAACCCCAAATCGGAGCCGACATAAATAATTTCCGCATCCTTGTATTTCTTTTTTATACCTTCGGCAATCGCTAAAGCGGGGTAAATATGCCCGCCTGTGCCGCCGCCTGTAATCATGGCTCGCATTATAAAACACCTACTTCCAAAATTAAACCCATTTTTCCTCTTAATCTTCTCTCTTATTTTGTTTTTTTATCTCAAATTTACGAGTTATATTTTCTGTTTTTATTAAATTATTTATTTTTTATTTATTTTTATTTTTTCATATCCGCATACTTGGATATATTCAAAAGCACCCCGACACTGGTTAGAGATATTACCAAAGATGTGCCGCCGTAACTGATGAAAGGCAGAGTAATACCGGTTACAGGCATCATGCCCAGGCAAATGGCAATGTTCACCAACGCCTGCACCACAATCATCAAAGTAATGCCGACAGCAAGCAGACTGCCGAAGCCGTCCTGCGTATGCAGGGCAATTGTAATGCCGCGCCAAAGCAAAAGCAAGAACAACAGCAAAACCACGGCTCCCAAAATAAAGCCGCCTTCTTCCACCAAAACAGCATAAATAAAGTCGGTGTGTCTCTCCGGCAAATAGTACCATTTAGCGCCGCCTTTGCCCAAACCGACGCCCAGCAAACCGCCCGAACCGACAGCCAAAAGACTTTGAATGGTTTGATAACCGTCGCCCAAAGGGTCGGACCAGGGGTCAAGAAATCCCGTAATACGCTTCATTCGATACGGCGCAACGGCAATCATAGCCACAACACCCGCAATGCCTATACCGGCTGTGGTTCCCAGAAATTTTCCCGGCACCCTGCCGATAATAAACATACAAAAAACCGTAATCGCCAAAACGATGGCGGTTCCCAAGTCCTTGGCGGCAATTTCCAAACAGACCAGCCCGAACAGGCATAACAGCGGAAAAAAGTCCCGCCAAAACTTGGTCATTGGCTTCTGCCGTTCCGCCAAAACCTTGGCAATGAACATTACCAAACAAATCTTTGTTACGTCTGACGGCTGAAAACGCACAAATCCCAAATCGATCCAACGGGTCTGCCCGCCAGATTCGTCGCCCAAACCGGGAATGAACAAAACCGCCGAAAGCGCAATGCCGAACAGTAAAATAAAGGTTACATATTTATCATATTTGCGATAATTGATTTTCGACGCAACATACATTCCGACGAAACCGAAAGCCGCATTAAACAGCTGGCGTTTCAAAAAATAAAAGGAGTCCTCATAGGGTTTGTGCTGAGCAAAATACTGACTGGAGGAAAGAACCATCACCAAACCAATGGCAACCAAAACCAAAATAATCAAAAACAACCAAAAATCCGCTTTTGTCTTTTTGATTTTCATATGAAGCTCCTTTCCGCAAATTTTGTTTATAATTTATTATTTATAATTTATTGACCAATTCTTTGAACAAATTGCCGCGGTCTTCAAAGCATTTGAACATATCCCAGCTGGCGCAGGCGGGCGAAAGCATAACAACATCGCCGCTTTGGGCAAAACCCACCGCCAAATCCACCGCTTTAACAAAATCAGAGCCTGCCAAAGCGTAGTTTTTGTAATTATTATCGTCCAGCATTTTTTTGATAACAGGCAATGTTTCACCCAAAATCACAACATGATGAACTTTTTCCTTGATCAAAGGCATGAGAGAATCAAAGCTGCTTTTTTTGTCGTAACCGCCCAAAATCAAAACCATCGGTCGGTCATAAGCCAAAAGCGCCTGCAATGTGGAGTCGGGATTGGTGCCTTTGGAATCATTGATATACAAAACTCCGTCTTTTTCCCGAACATATTCCTGACGATGCTCCACGCCTCGGAAGCTCATCAAAGATTTTTTGATCACATTAATATCTATGCCGACAGCATAAGCCATAGCACTTGCCGCCATAACATTTTCCACATTATGACCGCCTTTTATGAAAATATCGTCTATATCAATCAGCTCCTGCCGTTTGCCGTTTTCGGCTATATAAATTTTGCCGCCGTCAGCATAAAAACCGTTTTCCAAAACCGCTTTGCGGCTGAAAAAGCAAATTTTACCATTGATTTTTTCGGCATAAGAACGCACTTTTTCGTCATCGTAATTCAAAACGGCAACGTCATCCGCATTCTGATTGGCAAAAATTTTGGCTTTGATATTGCCGTAATTTTCCATTGTATAGTGGCGGTTCATGTGGTCGGGAGTCAAATTGAGATAAGCTCCCACCTTCGGGCAAAATTCCGTTGTCGTTTCCAGCTGAAAACTGGAAACCTCCGCCACAATATAAGCGTCGTCGGGCAAAGCCTCAACCCGCTCAACCAAAGGCGTGCCGATATTACCGCCGACAATTCTTTTTACACCCGCCTGTTCCAAAATGTAGCCCACTAAAGTTGTGGTGGTGGTTTTGCCGTTGGTGCCTGTGATTGCCAAATACGGATTATGGCTGAAAAGATACGCCAGCTCCAGTTCCCCGATAATGGGAACTTCCGCTTCCTGCAAAGCCAGAGAAATCGGGACATCCAGAGGAATGCCGGGGCTGATTACCGCATAATCATAGGCTTCCACTTGCTGCGGCATACCGCCCAAATGCAGCTTGACACCTTTTTCTTCCAAATCAATAACCTGCGGGCTGACTTTATCTCTTTCTTTATTGTCCGCCAAGGTTATAAAAGCTCCTTTGCGGTGCAAAAAGGCAGCGGCTGCCACTCCTGATACGCCGCCGCCCAATACCAATATATTTTTGTTTTCCACATTCATTTTATTATTTATATTATTTATTTTGTTCATATGCAAAGGTTCTCCCTTTCACCGCATTATCAAAATGTCAAATTTCTTTAATATTATGCTGATCTTTTGCCGATAATAATCTTTTATATTATTATCGGCATATCTTATTTATTATACCACAATCAGAGCGTTGTTATCAACAAGCTCAAAATTACGCAAATCAAGGTTGCCGTCCAAAAAACGGTAACAATTTTGATTTCCGACCAGCCGCACATTTCAAAATGATGATGAATGGGGCTCATTTTGAAAACTCTCTTGCCTGTCAGCTTAAAGCTGGTAACCTGAATCACAACGGACAAAGCCTCAATCAAATAAACCAGTCCCATCAAGATGAAAACAATTTCCGTTTTGGTGAGAATTGCCAAAGCCATAACGGCGCCGCCTAAAGCCAGAGAACCTGTATCGCCCATAAAAACCTTGGCGGGATATTTGTTGAAAACAAGAAACGCCAAAATACCGCCGATCAAAGCGGCATCGGCAGTTGCCAAGCCTTCGTAATCAACGCCCTGCACAGGCGGGTTGTCAACAGCCAAAAGGCAGATAATCATAAAGCCCAAACCGACGATGAAAGTTATGCCGCCTGCCAAACCGTCCAAACCATCGGTCAGATTGACAGCGTTTACCATATATACCATAAAAACCGTCATTATAATATAGTAAAAAATGCCGATGTCCCAGGAATAGCCGCTGAAAGGAATAATCAAATCCGTGCCTCTGCCCAATGTGTGGCAGGAAAAATAAATGAACAAAAAGGCAAAGAGAAACTGCAAAACCAGCTTTTGCTTGGCAGTCAAACCAAGAGAACGGTGCATCATAATGATAATGCCGTCGTCCACCAGCCCGATCAAACCAAACATCAGCGTTGTAACAATCATCAGAACAACGGC
>JAHZFN010000078.1:4245-7311 GCA_019421315.1 Peptococcaceae bacterium
GTTTGCCCAGATAACGGACGATACAATGAACGCCAGCAAAAATATCAAACCACCCATGGTCGGCGTGCCCTGCTTCTGCAAATGCCTTTTGGGACCGTCCTCACGGATAGTCTGCCCGAATTTTAAATAGCGCAGAGCCTTAATCAACAAAGGTCCGATAATCACCCCAACCACAAATGCCGTTGCCATCGCCAGCAAAGCCGTTTTCATAACAAAATCCTCCTAAAAACCATTATCCCTATCTGTTCCCCAACAGATTTAATTAAAAAACCGAAATTAAATACCGAATTTACTTTTTAGCCAAAATTTCCGTCAAAATTTCGCCTGCAACCTTTCTGTCGTCAAAATCCAAAACCTCGCCGTTTACCAGTTGATAATCTTCATGTCCTTTGCCTGCAATCATGACAACGTCGCCCTTTTTCGCCATTTTCAATGCAATTTCGATGGCCTTGCGGCGGTTTTCATCAATTTCGTATTGGTCGGTAATGGGTTTAACGCCCTCTTCCACCTGACCGATGATAAACATGGGATCCTCTGTTCTGGGGTTATCGGAAGTGATGATGGAATAATCGCTGTATTTTGCGGCAATACCGCCCATGATGGGGCGTTTTGTGCGGTCGCGGTCGCCGCCGCAGCCAAACACCGTGATCAGTCGTTTTTCGGCAATTTCCCTTGCCGTAACCAAAACATTTTCCAAACCGTCGGGTGTATGAGCATAATCAACAATAACCGTGAAATCCTGACCTTTGTCAACCTTTTCAAAACGACCGGGAATTTGCGGCGCATTTGCCAAAGACTTGCAGATATTCGCCATTGGCATACCCTCTGCAAGGAGAATTGCCATTGCCGCCAAGCAGTTATAGACATTGAATTTACCCGTCAGAGGAATATCAACTTTGTATTCGTTGCCGTTGTAAAGCAGTGTGAATGTTGTGCCTTTGTGGGTAAGGTGATAATCAACCGCCTGCAATGTGGCGGGTTTTTCGATGCCGTAGGTCATAACGGGAACCTTGGTTTTCATCAGAAAATCTTCGGCTACCGGGTCGTCTATGTTGATAACGCCAAATTTTTTGGAGGTGTTTCCTCTGTCCAGCATTGTAAAAAGCATAAGCTTGCTGTTGAGATAATCCTCAAAGGTTTTATGAAAATCCAAATGATCCTGGGTCATGTTGGTAAAAGCCGCTCCGTCAAAATGGATTGCATCAACTCTTTCCTGCTTCAAAGCGTGGGAGCTGACTTCCATAACCACATTCTGACAGCCGTCTTTCACCATAATATCCAAAAGCTCCGCCAGCTGCAAAGGTTCGGGCGTTGTATGGGTAGAGGGCAAAGCACGGTCACCCGATATATTTTTAACGGTTCCGATCAAGCCCGATTTAATACCTTCCTGATCCCAAAGATACTTAATCAAGGTGGTGGTGGTGGTTTTGCCGTTGGTGCCTGTTACACCGATAATATGCAACTTGCGGTCGGGAAAATCGTGCCACAGCATAGCAAGCAATGAAATTGCCTTTCTGGTATCGGAGCAGACAAGAACGGGAATATCAACGTGCGCCGCTTTTTCGGCGTTTTCCACAATCAAAGCAGAAGCGCCCTTTTCCACAGCCATATCAATGTAATCATGACCATCGCCCGCAGTGCCGACAATGGCAATGAAAACATCTTCGGGCTGAATACATCTGGAATCGTATTGTAAATTTTTAACGTCAATATCAGGCACGGCTGCCGCATCAATCCCCAAATATTGAGCAACTTCTTTTAATCTCATATTTTACACCTCATATATCTGATTTACCGATTTAAATCAATTTAATTTACTTTTATCTCAAGTTACTTTTATAAAATAATATAAAATCTGTGGTTTTTGTTTTAGGCGGTTTCGTATTAAAACCGTTAATGCAAACCACTATAACAGTATACCACATATTGATGATTTTTCCAACAAATCCGAAATTTTATCACAATATACAGTTAATATATAAATTTCATATATAAATTCAATATGTTTTTAGTTGGGTTCCAAAACCGTTTCTTCGGACTGCCTACGGAAAGTAACGCTGACAACGCCGCCTCGGCTGATTTCGGAGCCGGGAGCCGGACTTATGGTTACGGCATAGCCCGAACCCGTCGCCTTAAGCTTCAAGTCCATTGTTTTCAGAACTTCCGCCGCCTCGCGGACGTTAAGACCCGTCAAGTCGGGAACCTTAACCTTGGAATCGCTTTGAGCGGACGCCGTTTCGCAGCTGACTTCAGCCCCCGAAATAACATGGGAATAAGCAGCGGGCGATTGGCTTGCAACATAACCGTTCTTGCTGTCAAAAATTCCTTTCAAGCCGATCAATTCCAAAACCTTCTGCGCTTCGTCCACCGACATATTTGTCAGATCGGGAACGGAAACTGTGTTGTCCTCGGCGGCGTCAATATCTTCTCTGGTCATTTCCGCCACCTGCGGCGTTACGCCCAGATAACGCAGTGTATCATCCAGCACGTTCCGCAGCATGGGAGCCGCCACCTGACCGCCTTGGTAAAGATAGCCCTGTGGTTCGTCGACAATGGCAAGCATAACAATTTTCGGGTCGTCAACGGGAGCCACCGCAACGAAAGAAGCGATATATTTACCCTCCATATAGCCGCCCTTTTCGCCTGCTTTCTGCGCCGTACCGGATTTGCCGCCGACACGGAAGCCCTCGATATAAGCGTTTTTACCTGTGCCTTTGGCAACCACGCTTTCCAAACATTCGCAAACCGTTTTGGCGGTTTCTTCGGAAACAACCCTTTTAACTTTTTTTGTTTCGTATGGCTGCACGGTGTTACCGTCGGCATCGGTAATTTCTCTGATAATCTGGGGCTGCAAAAGCTCGCCGCCGTTGGCAACGGCGGAAACCGCAGTTACCAGCTGCAAAGGCGTTACAGCGATGGACTGCCCTATGGACATACTCGCCAAATCCTGAATTGTGGCTTTGTCCTCGTCAATCACAATGCCCTTTGCTTCGCCTTTCAAGCCGACATTTGTTGTTTTGCCAAAGCCGAATTCCCGAATATATTCGTAAAAAGTTCCCGATTTTT
>JAHZFN010000078.1:7350-12903 GCA_019421315.1 Peptococcaceae bacterium
GCAGGAATTTTGAATAATTTCCGCAAAGCTCTGACTGCCGTGGGGATTGTAATACCGCCAGCATTTCAAAGTACGGCTGCCGATGGTAACATAACCGGGGTCGTAAAATCTAGTGTTTGTGTTGACCGCCCCCGAATCCAAAGCGGCGGAGGCCGTAACTATCTTAAAGGTTGAACCGGGTTCGTATGTATCCGTCACCAGCATATTTCTGCGGTCCTCGGTTTCCGATTCCTGATAATTATTGGGGTCATAGGTGGGTCGGCTTGCCATCGCCAAAATTTCGCCCGTTTTGGGGTCCATGGCAATAATGGCGCAGGCCTTTGGCGCAACCTCACTTTCCATCATGGCGTCCAGTTCCCTTTCGGCAAAATACTGAATATTCTCATCAATGGTCAAATAAATATTTTGTCCGTTTTGAGGAGCGTTGTATTCCTGAATTGCCTGGGGTATGGTGTTTTGCTTGGCGTCATATTCCGTAGAAATACTGCCGTTGACACCGCTCAAAACATCGTTGTAGGAATATTCGATACCTTCCAAGCCTTGGTTATCCACACCCGCAAAGCCCAAAATATTGGCGGCAAGGGTGTTTTTCGGGTAATAACGCTGAGTTTCTTCCACCACGCTTATTCCCTGCAAATCCGCCTCTCTTATGGCTTCCGCCGCCGTATGATCCGCCTTTCTCTTAATCCAGACAAAAGATTTGTTACCTGTGATTTTTTCATACACACTGTCTCTGTCCATGTTCAGGGTTTCAGCCAAAAAATCCGCTGTTTTTTCGGCGTTGCCGCTTTTTACAACCTCCGCAGGGTTCGCCGCAATCGAATCGGCGCTTATGCTCACCGCCAGCTTGTTGCCGCTGCGATCCAAAATACTGCCGCGCGACGCCTCAACGTCAACGGTTTTGGTGCGCGCTTCCATCGCCATCTGCTCAAGCTCCGACCCCTGCACCAGGGTGCGGTAACCCAGACCGCCGATAACTATAACAAAAGCAATTAATAAAAATCCGAAAACCTTCATCTGATTTTTTTTCATGGATATTTTATTTTTTGCCAAAATATCACATCCTAACACTGCACTGCAAAATCTTTTCTTTCAAAAGTATATTTTTCTTTTCGGTTATAAATTACTGAATAAAATAATATTTAAGCCATTTCTGCGGAATTTTATGGGTTTTGCCGCCAAACGGGGCGAAACTGCCGCCAAAATCCCCGAAAAAACAACTTTCCCAATAAACCAAAATATTTCAAGCCAAAATCGACTTGAATTATTTCGGAAATATTATAATTAAGCAATTTCTGCTTAAATTTAAGGGAAGATACACAACTATACACTATCTGTATTTATAATGCAAAAGCATTGTAAATCAATTAAAAAATTATTTGGCCAAATCAGCAGCTTCAACTCTGGCAGCCGACAGCTTGTCCATCAAAGAAGAAAAAGCCCCTATCACAGTGTTCTTTTTGGTCTTTGCGGCGTTGTTGTTTTCTGTTTTTGCCGAACCGCTTTGTTCTGCTTGCTTTTGGCTTTCGGTTTGGGTCAAATCTGCGCTTGCCTCGGCTTGGGTTTTGCCGCGGTTTTCGTCTGCCGCAATGTCAGAGGCTGCTTTGGTATCGGCAATTTTTATATCAGCATACAAAATATTGTTTTCGTCAACCGCAACCATACCGTCCTCGGTGCCTGCATATTGGGCAATTCTTTGGGGCGATGACAGCTCTTCAACCTCCAGCATCAATCTGTCGTTAACCTCCTGCGCTTCCGCAATATCAGCTTTCAGCTGATTAACGGAATAACCGATTTGGGTAATTTTCGCCTCAAGGGAAACATAAACAAGACACATTGCAAAAATCACGACAAACAGGCAAACCAGTTTTTGCCTTGGAGAAAGCTTCCGCAAATGACGTCTGTTGGTCTTTTTTTTGTTCTTATTATTAGTATAGACCTTAAGATGAAGTTCCTGCTCCTCTTCACGATACAGGCTTGTTTCATCATAATACTGCCTTTGTGGTAACATTCTCCAACCTCCTTTCGCCCTGATTTTTGCATCTGTATATTAAGTGAGTTTTTCTGTATTTAGAGTTTTTATTTATAATCTTTCAACACAGCGCAGCTTGGCGCTTCTGGCTCTGGGGTTAAGCTCTAATTCTTTTTCATCAGCGGTAACGGGTTTTCTGGTGACGATTTTCACCGTCGGTTTTTTGCCGCAAACACAAATAGGAAAATCGGGCGGGCAAGTGCATCCCTTTGCCCAGGCTTTAAATTGCTCCTTGACAATTCTGTCCTCCAAAGAATGGAAAGTGATAACGGAAAGCCTGCCGCCGGGGTTCAGCAAATCCAATGCGTCATCCAACGCCCTCCGCAAAACGCCCAGCTCGTCATTGACGGCAATGCGCAGCGCCTGAAAGGTTCTTTTGGCGGGGTGCTGTTTTTCTTTGTTGCCTTTCGGCATTGCCCTGCGTATCAAATTCACCAGCTGAAAAGTTGTCAGCAAAGGCTCTTTTTTTCTGAATTCCACAATCTGCCTGGCAATACGCCGCGAATATCTTTCCTCGCCGTACTGGTAAATAATGTCGGCAATTTCCTCTTCGCTTAAAGCCGCCAGCAAATCGGCGGCCGTTTTTCCGCCGCCGTTTTGATCCATACGCATATCAAGGGGGGCATCAACCATATAAGAAAATCCTCTTTCACCATCGTCAAGCTGGTGCGAGGAAACGCCGATATCCAGCAAAATGCCGTCCACCTTATCAATGCCCAAATCCGCCAAAACCTCTTTCATTTGGCAGAAATTGGCTTTTACAGCCGTAAATCTGCCGCCGAATTGGGCAAGCCTGCCGCTTGCGGCAGCCAACGCCTCGTCGTCTTGGTCAATGCCGATCAATCTGCCGTCGGGAGAGGTTCTAAGCAAAATATTTTCGCTGTGACCGCCGCCGCCCAAAGTACCGTCAACATACATGCCATCGGTTTTAAGGGCAAGGCTTTCCATGGTCGGTTCCAAAAGAACCGGAATATGATAAAATTCCACAGTCGCTACCTCCCTCTGCCAACAGATATTCCGAGCGATTTTAAACCGCTTGTTTTTTTATTCTCCGCTCTTAACACAACTATATAAATTAATTTAATTTTTATGCAAAATCCTACTCTTCGTCATCGTCAAAATCCACATCAAAATTAATCAGGCTTTCGCCGATTTCGTTAAATCTGGCGGCAGTTTCGCGGTTTCTTTCGTCCCAGCGTTCTCTGTTCCAGATTTCAATGCGGTTGTTGACGCCGAGAATTGTAACCTCTTTTTCCAGTTCGGCAAATTCGCGCAGGTTGGCGGGGATCAAAATTCTGCCCTGCTTATCAAGCTCAACCTCGGAGGCGCCCGCAAAAAGATAACGTGTGAAATCACGCATATCTTTTTTTGTACTGGAAAGCTTTCTCAGCTGTTTTTCCAAAATGCCCCACTGCTCATATGTATAGATGCACAGGCATTTGTCAAAACCGATGGTAACAATGAAAGCCGGTCCAAGAGCATTGCGGTATTTGACAGGTATGCTTACCCTGCCTTTTAAGTCGATATTATTTTGACTTGTACCAAAAAACGACAATGCTCTCACCTCTTTCTTGTTATAACAGTATGGATATTGCTTATGGAAAAAGCCGTGTGTCGCCAAAACCTTACCACTTTTCAACACAACATAACACTTTCTGCCACTTTTATTTCAATTTTATACCATTTATGGTGATTTTGCAATACAGAACAAACGTTCTCAACTATCGTTTTTTCGGATTTCAAATTTTCCCAAACACAATATATCAACGCAAAGACCGAGATTTTTTGCCAAAAGCACAACATATTGTTTTCTGTTTCTGTCGAAAAAAAGATTATATTTTTTAATAAATATCGAGTGGAAAATTTTCCCAAATTCAGCCGCATAAATTTTCAAATTTTTCCAAAGGAAGTTTTTTAATTTTAGAAATAGCATCGTAAGAAATTCAAAAAAAATTTACAAAAAAAAGACAATCCTTACGGATTGTCTTTTTCTAACAATAATTAATACTATTAATATTATTTAACTTTATTTTGCTTTTTTTGGCGATTTTTTTGAAATGCGTAAATCAAAATTACAACAACCAAAAGTGCCAACAAAGCAATTTCAATATCGCCGACCAGTGTGAACAACCCCAAAGAAGCAAGGGTTACCAAAACGCCTGCAACAACCATACCGCCGACCACGGACAACAACGAATAACTAATTCTCATGCCCATCAAATAGGCAATCATGCTTCCCGTCCAAACGCCTGTTCCCGGCAAAGGCACGGCAACAAACAAAAACAAGCCCAAAGCGCCTTTTTTGTTCAGCTGTTTGCTTTTGTGCCTGGTTTTATGAATAAGCTTATCCAAATACGGCGCCAATTTCGGTATTTTATACAGCAAATCAAACAGCTTCGGCAAAATGAGCAAAAGCAAAACCGTAATCAAACCGTTGCCTGCAACGGAAAGCAAAAAGCTTTCCCAAGCCGACAAACCCAAGGCAATGCCGATGGGAACAGCACCGCGCAGCTCGACAACCGGCAGCATGGAAATCACAAAAACCAGCCATTCAGGCGACAGCCAGCTGAGACCCGCAACTATACTTTCTATCATGCTCTCTTTCATAAGCACCTCTGCAATAAATTTATTTGTCCTGAGAGGAAACAACACTGACGGCGTTGGCGATAACATTAACGCCGATGGGCAGGCAATCCTCGTTCAAAGTAAAACAAGCGTGATGCCACGGATAAACGCTGCCCGGCTTTTCACAGCCCAGCATAAAATACGCCGCCGGTACCTGCTGAGAATAATAAGAGAAATCCTCGCCTGCCAATAAAGAATATGGCATAACCTCGGTTTTTATGCCGGGCAAATCCTTTTCTGCCAGTTTTGCCACAACGTCTTTAACCAAGTCTATCATTTTACCGTCGTTGTTCAAAGGCGGATAAGCATACAAATAATCCAAATCATAGGTGGCACCCCAGGCCTCCGTTATGCCTTTTAAGATTTTTTTCATCTCGGCAACCGCCATGTCGCGGACTTCGTTGTTCAGACAACGCAGAGTACCGGTCAGATAAACTTCATCGGGAATAATGTTTTGACTGGTGCCGCCTTTAATTTCGCCGAACGAAATTACCAAAGGATGCATTGGGTTGTTGATACGGCTGACAACAGACTGCAATGCCACAATAAATTCCGACGAAACCAAAATCGGGTCAATGGTAGACTGAGGAGCGGAACCATGACCGCCTTTGCCGTAACTATGCAAAAAGAAATCGTCGGGAACCGCCATAATAGTGCCTTCTTTTAAGGCGATTGTGCCTGTGGGAAACTTAGGATTAACGTGCAAACCCAAAATTGCATCTACGTCGGGATTTTTCAAAACGCCGTTTTCAACCATAAATTTGGCGCCGCCCGGCGGTTTTTCCTCACGCGGCTGAAAGATAAATTTGACGGTGCCTTCAGGCTTATTTTCCACCAAAGCCTTGGCAACGCCCATCATGATGGACATATGACCGTCGTGACCACAGGCGTGCATT
>JAHZFN010000079.1 GCA_019421315.1 Peptococcaceae bacterium
TCCATCGAACAAAAAGGCATCGAAGTTGACCTTAACAAACTGACATTATATCAACAGCACATTCACGGTACCTGCTACGGCGGCAGAAGCCCCTTTGAAATGGTTCCTCAGCTGGTTGGTATGTATCAGGCAGGCAAGATCAAATTCGATGAAATGATCACCAAGGAATACAGACTTGATCAAATTAACGAAGCATATGAAGATATGATGGCAGGCAGAAATATCTGCGGTGTAATTCGTTTCTAAATTTAGGTTTATTCAGATTTGATTTGTTCGATAATATAATTTAAAAACAGCGAGGTGATTATGATGAGTGAAATTTACAAAGAAGCTATGACAGAAATCGAAATCGAAGATTTGGCTATCGACGGTATTTGCGGCGTATACTAAAAAAGCGTTTTATTAAATCGGTTTTGGGTTGCCGTTAAATGACGGCAACCCAAAAAAACAAATTATATGTGATAAATGATAAATGTTATCACTTGGTTTTCAAATGTTTGTTATTTATGGAAAAATATTGTTGGTGTTTTGAGAACAGTCAGAATTGTCTCGCAATTCAAGACAAAACAAATTTTATTTAATTAGATAATTTTAGGAACATAAAAATATGTGTTGGAATAAAGGTTGAAAATATTTTTATACGGAGGGTGAGAGTTTTGACAGAAAAATTATTACAGGCAATCAATATAGGTGATTTCAGGCTGCAAAACCCTGCTGTTTTTGGCCCTCATCGAGTTAATTTCCCTGAAGGACACCTGCCGGGACCAAAGAGAATTGCTTATTATGAAGAACGGGCAAAAAACAATGTGGGCATGATTGTTGTTGAAAATTCAATGGTTTTGGAAGGCGAATATCCTTATGATTGGGCATTAAATGTTTTTGAAAAAGATGCAGTTGCCGCCTACGGCAAATTGGCAGCTGCCATACATAAATATGATACTGTTGTTGTCGGTTCTTTAAGTCATTACGGTATGCAGGGAGACAGCAGCGTTACCAGAAAACCCCTGTTGGCGCCTTCCGCCAATGTTCCCGGAACTACAGCCGATGAAATTCCCAAGGTTATGGATGATGATGATATTAAAGCCTTGGTTAACGGTTTTAAGGTTGGGGCGGGCGTTATAAAGCAGGCAGGTTTGGATGGTGTTGAAATTAATGCCGGGCAATACAGCCTTTTGCGTCAGTTTTTGTCGGGGTTA
>JAHZFN010000080.1 GCA_019421315.1 Peptococcaceae bacterium
TCTGTGAAATACGGTATATTATAAGAATTAAAGGTATCCTCTATAAGCCGTCGGCAATCGGCAAGACTGCGGCTGATGACGGCAAAATCAGACATACGACAGCCTTGTTTTTTGACAAGATTTAAAATTTGCAAAGCCACAAAGTTCAGTTCGTCGCTGTTTTTGGCAGCACGGACAATTTGTACGTTTTCGGGAACAAGGTTTTCTTGCGGCAAAGAGCTTTTGGCTGCAAAGGCGCTTTCCAAAGCCAGCAAATCTTCCTTACCTGCAAAACGTTTGTTTTCCGCCAAATGCTTGCGGTAAAACGGAATGTTTTCCGCCTCGGCAAAGCTTTTCAGCTGATTGTAGGTTTTTTCCGAAAAGGCGAAAACGTCGTCCTCTTCGTAGAATTCCTTGCTGTCCATTACCAAAGCCACAGTTACCTTGGCGCATTTTTTTATCAAAGCTTTAACAACCTCAGCCTGAGCGGGGTCGAAATCCGTAAAACCGTCCAAATAAATTTCGGCTTTTTGCAAAATCTCGCTTTTTGTCACAGCTTCCGCCAAAATTTCCAAAAGCCGTGTTTCGTCGCAATAATCCTGCTGCAACTTATCGGCGTATTCGCCGTAAATCAAACTGATGTCTGCCAGCTTTTCGCCCACCATGGGGTTTTCGCCGATGGCAAAAATCTGCTTTTCCGCCTGCTCCAACTGTTCCTTGCTGATTTGAAACGTGGTTAATTCATCCATCATCAGCATTAAATTATCCACAAAACCGCTGTGTTTGGCGGATTTGCCGAAAACCGTAAAATCACTGCGGTGGTTGTTGACGATTTTCCGCAAAATCATAGATTTGCCCAAATTGTCAAGCCACGGTTTCAGCGTAATGCGCTGTTCCTTTGCCAGAATTTCAAACAGCTTTTTAAAACCGCAAATCTGCACCCGCAGACTGCCCCGGATATTAAAATCGTTGAGCAATGACCATTCGGCGTTAAAAGTCGCCTGCTCCGGAACAAGCAAAAGCAAAGGGAAACCCAAAGGCTCCGCTGCCGATTTTTCGGCAAGCTCCCGCAAAATTCCGTATGTTTTTCCTGTTCCTGCTCTGCCGGTGATGACGTTTAATTCCATAACCAAACCTCGCTGTAATGTTAATTTTCTGATTTATATATAATTTTGTCAGATTTTGCGCCGTTGTTCTTCGCCTTTGACAAAATAACTGACTTCATTAAAACCCAGCTCCCTCAAAATTTGCGTCGCTTTGTCGATATCCACATTGACACTGTCGTTATAATGACTGTCGGAGCCTGTTGTAATGATTTTGCCGCCCAGTTCTTTGTATCTTTTGATAATAAAAACCTGTGGGTGGGGACCGTCCAGATGATAACGCCAGCCCGAAGAATTGACCTCAATACCTTTGCCGTTTTTAATCAGTTCCTTTAAAATATCGTCAATAATCAATCGGAATTCAGGCGTGTCAATATTTTTGTCGGTGAACTTCTTATCACGCAAAATCATATCCAAATGCCCCAAAACATGGAAATAATCATGGTTTTCGACAATTTCCAAAACACGTTCAAAATATGTCATATATGTTGTAAAGCGGTCTTTGCCCTCTGACCAGCCGCCGGAATAAACATCTTTGTTGTCGATATAATGCACGGAACCGATGATGAAATCAGGCTTCAAATCAGCAATAGCTTTTTTTGTGCGTTCCGCCTGCCCTTGCTGCAAACCGACTTCGGCGCCGCAGGATAATTCCAGCTTGCCGCCGTAAATATCGCAGACCTTGACGAAATCCGCCCCAATAGCATCTTTGTCAAGATAATGATCGAGAGGGTGCGCAGGATCCTCTCTGTTGACGGCGTTCAAATCCAAATGGTCGGTGAAGCAAATTCCTTTCATGCCGTTTTCTATGCTGATACGGCAAATTTCTTCCATCAAATTTTTGCCGTCAAAAGAATGGTTGGTGTGCAAATGACAATCGTACATTTTATTTCAAAATCTCCTTTTTATAACTGCTTTTAATAATCACATTCTACACAATATAAATTATAAATCATATTCTGTACCAAAAACGGGACATAACACCAAACCTAAAATAAAAGTGCGGTTTTTTCACGCAAATTTTTATTCCACAGCTTGATATTTACCAATTAGCCTGCCGTAAATTTCGTTTGGTACAACCGCCTCAACAACAATGCCCTCTTCCGTATATTCCTCCGCTTTCACCTTGCCGCTTTCATGAATCAGCGATAAATCGGCACCTGCGGCATATGGCAGCAAAATTTTGACAGTTCTTTCCGTTTGGGGTAGCAAAAGTGAAATCAGCTGCAAAAGCTCGTCAAGACCCTGCTTTTGCTT
>JAHZFN010000008.1 GCA_019421315.1 Peptococcaceae bacterium
CCGACCAAATCGGTAAAGCCGCTGATATTGTCGGTAACGGAAAGCTTGGAGTTATAGGTTACGGTCGGCGCAGTGCTGCCCGTGTATTGAACAGAGCCGGAATCCTGACCGCGGTACAATGTCAGAAGTCTGTTTTCTTTGGTAATTTCGGAAAAACGGCTCCAATCCACACTTTTCACCTTGTTGTTTTTGGCGTCAAGAGTATAGTAAGTGAATGTAGGGTCAGCCACAACCCAACCCATACCGGAAACATAAAATTCAACCCAGTTATGTTTCAATTTATCCAGCTTAACGGTGCCGTCATAGTTAATATATTCGGATGCGGAATGGACATCGGGAGAATACAAATATCCCGTGTAAATTCGAGCGGGAATACCCAAAGAACGCAGACAAGCAATATACAAATAGGAATAATCGACACAGTTACCCCGCCCAGTCTGCAAAGCCTTCAAAGCAGAATGTTCCGTAATGTTGTCGTCATAAGTCAAATATAAATTAATATCGGAAAACAAGGTTTTCGCCATCAAATAAGGATTGCTTTGACCTGCCGTTTTGCTTTGAGCATAGGAAACAATGTTGATATTATCCGATTCAATCCCCTTTTCCGCCTGCAAATATTTGGCATCGACACGGTTAACGTCAGCCTGGCTGTAATTATAATTTTGAAAATTAAAGCTGCTGCTCATTGCGTGGTTTGTCACCTTGAATTTTTGGGTTATGGTAACGGAACTGTTGGCGGAAATTCTGCCTATATTATATGTAGCATCTCTGCCGCCGTCGGCATTAACGCTTATTGTTTCGGGCGCAGGATTAAGCTCATCGCCGACAAAAGACTGCCAGCTGCCCAGATCGGTTTTGCTCATCAACGGCACAGTCAGTCTGACGTTGGCAATAGACCTGTTCGTCGGATTGCTGACGGTAATGGTATTGATAACCGTATAATTCTGCCCCGAATAATTTCTGGTGGCATATTCTGCCCCGTAAGCGCCCCCGGAACCCAATAAACAGTAAAAAATCACACAAAAAACAAACAAAGCGAAACAAAGGAAACTGCTCATGCTTTTTTCCCTTTTCTTTAAAGTAACCATACACATATACATATAATCCCTTTCCGGATATTTTTTCTAACACATCACAAAATGATTATATTACTATAATCCATCATAATCTATAATTCTATCTTAAGTCCTTTTTTCCTGCAATATACGGCAAAATCTTCGCCGCAACGGAGTTTCTTTAACGCTGCTTTTCAAGTATTTTGTATAGACCGATAATTTTACGGATTGCATATTTTGCACGGCTCATAACCGACAGCCTGCTCTCCGCCTTTGAAATACACAATATTTTCTGCGCTGATGTTCTTGGCATAACGACAGGTCGGCTTATGGAATTTTTTGGTGTTCTTATTGCCGATATACACCGTTTCGTTTAAAGCATTGCCACCGCTATTTGCGGATTTGGCGCCTGCATCCTCAATCGTCAAAAAATTCTCTGTATTAAAGATGTAATCAACGCCATCCGTCATCATAACAATATCGCCTGATTTAAATGTTCCCAAAGCTTTGGCATTAATATCAAAAAAATTGCGCAAAGCCTGCGCTTTGGGGTGTCCATACGGATTATCTGCCCCTGCGGAAATCACAACATACTCAGGCTTTACAACCTGCAAAAATTCTTTGCAGGATGAAGTTGACGAGCCATGGTGCCCCGCTTTCAAAACATCAACATCGGAAAACAGCGGCAGATTAGCCCTTTCCGCCTCGCTTTCCATATCACCGACGAAAAGCGCCTTAACATTATTGTAAACCAGCATTGCGACAACGCTGTTATTGTTACTATCGGCATAATCGTCCCCTGTTTCGATAATCTGCAAATAGGAGCTATTGCCGATTTGGATTGTCATGTCCTCATCATATTCAAAAATACAGTTCGGTTCTTTTGCCGCCGCCGTTCTGTATTTTTGACAAGCGGCTGTATCCTTAACTTCGCCGCTGTCGATAATTCTGTCAACTTGATATTCCGCCAAAACATCAGGTATACCGCCGATATGGTCGGAGTCGGCGTGGGTGGCGATAACCGCTTCCAAATCGCCGTCCACATATTGCCGCAAATAATCCGCCACCTTGCCGCCGCTTTTTTCATCTCCCGCATCAATCAAAATTTCATAATCCTTATAATCTATCAAAATTGCATCCGCCTGCCCCACATCAATGAAATGAACCTGCAAATCGTATTGGGAACTTGCCGAACAGTTCCGCAGAACAACCACAGTCGCCGTTCTGTCATCCCAGACGACTTGAGCGCCGAAAGCTTCCAAAACGGCTCTGATTGGCAGGTAAACCCTGTCGTTTTTGATTACAGCTTCGGTATCATTACTGACTTTTTTGCTGTTTACATAAATATAATCCACACCCAAAGATACTTTAACAACAGTGCCGTTTTGGCTGACAACGGCAGTTTGGCTGTTTTCCTGCCACTCGACAGAACAGCCGTATTTTTCCATAACGCCCCTTAAAGGCACCAATGTTCGGTTGTTACCGTCAATATAAGGAAAGCCCGTGCTTTGGCTGAAATTAACTGCGATGCCGTCAA
>JAHZFN010000081.1 GCA_019421315.1 Peptococcaceae bacterium
TTTTCTTTTTTGGCGTATGCCACCCAGCGTTCCAAAAGAGCCTTGTCCATAACGGCGCCTGTGGGGTTGTTGGGAGAGCAGAGATAGATGATGTCGGCGTGCCAGGCGGGAGGTTCGGGGGTGAAGCCGTTTTCTTCTCTGCAGGGGATCAGCTTGATGGTTCTGCCTGCCATTTTGTTGGTGTCAACATAAACGGGATAAACGGGATCGGTTACGGCAACGATGTTATCTGTGCCGAAAATATCGCCGATGTTGCCTGTGTCGGACTTGGAACCGTCGGAAACGAAAACTTCGTCCAAATCCAGCTCAACGCCGCGTTTGTTGTAGTCCACACGGATAATTTCTTCTTTCAGGAAATCATAGCCCTGTTCGGGACCATAGCCGTGAAAGGTTTCGGCCTTTGCCATATCGTCAACTGCTTTGTGCATGGCGTCGATGACTGCGGGGCAAAGGGGTTTGGTAACGTCGCCGATACCCAGTTTGATGATTTTTGCTTCGGGATGAGCTTCGGTGTAGGCGGCAACTTTTTTTGCAATGTTGGAAAACAAATAGCTTTGTTCCAGTGTTTGATAATTTTCGTTGATAAATGTCATATGCTGTATCTCCTTAAATATTAAATATATTAAATAAATTATTATTCCGAGGTAATATCCCTGTCGTCTTTCAAGCGGCGGTTTCATTAAAAAATATTAACAAAATATTAATAAAACGGCAACAAAAAGCGGTGGAAAATTTTTAAAAACTATTTTTATAATAACATTATAGGCACTTTTATGTCAATCGGCAGCGGCGTTTTTGGCAAAAAAAATCCCTTTTCAGTTAAGAAAAGGGATAAATATTTTTTAATTTTCTTCGTAAACCTTGATGCCCAAACCTTGCAGCTTACCGATTAAGTTTTCGTAGCCGCGGTAAAGGTGCTTGGTTTCGCCGATGATGGTTTTGCCGTCGGCAACCAGCCCTGCAATAATCATGGCTGCGCCTGCTCGGAGGTCGGTGGCGTTGACTTCGGCGCCGTGCAGTTTTGTTACGCCGTTAATCAAGGCGGAACGCCCCTCTATGCGGATGTTGGCGCCCATTTTATTCAGCTCCGCAACGTGCATGAAACGGTTCTCAAAGACGGTTTCGGTAACGGTGCTGGCGCCGTCCGCCAAGGCGAGAGCCGCCATAAACTGTGCCTGCATATCGGTGGGAAAACCGGGGTACGGCAGAGTTTTGATGTCGGTGGGGCGGATTTTTTCGCAGGGCAAAACCCGCATACCGTCGATTTCATCTATGGTTCTTATCCCCGCTTCCTCCATTTTGGCGAGAGCCGAGGTCATGTGTTCGGAAATAACATTTTCCAGGAAAATTTCACTGCCTGTAACCGCCGCCATAAGCATAAAGCTGCCTGCTTCGATACGGTCGGGGATTACGGTGTGGGTAATGGGTTTCAGCGTTTTGACGCCCTCAATACGGATCATGCTGGTGCCTGCGCCTTTAACTTTGGCGCCCATGGCGTTTAAGAAATTTGCCAAATCCACAATTTCCGGTTCTTTGGCAACATTTTCCAGAACCGTCATGCCCTCTGCCAGAACTGCCGCCATCATCAGGTTTTCCGTGGCGCCGACGCTGGGGTAGTTGAGATAAAATCTGCCGCCGTGCAGGCGGTTTGCTGTGGCGTAAACAACGTCGTTGCCGCCCACATTGTCCAGAGTGATATGAGCGCCCATCGCCTCAAAGCCTTTCAAGTGCAGGTCGATTGGTCTGGCGCCGATGTTACAGCCGCCGGGAAGCGTGATGGTTACGGTACCCATTCTTGCCAAAAGAGGACCCATAACCAAAATGGAAGCCCGCATTTTCTTCGCTTGTTCAAAGGGCGCAGTACTGCTCGACAAATTGGTGGAATCTATATACAGCGTGGAATTTTCGTAATGGGTTTCGGCGCCCAAATATTCCAAAACGCCGCAGAGATTTTCCACGTCTGTCAGCCACGGGGTTTCGTGTATGCGGCATTCCCCTTCTGTCAGCAGGGAAGCCGCAATCAAAGGCAAAACGGCATTTTTGGCGCCGCTGATATGCACGGTACCGCTTAATTTGTTGCCGCCCTCCAGTATTATTCTTTTCACAATAACTCCTCCTAAAGAGTGTCGTATATATTATCGGCATCAGCCGTGGTCTTGGCTTAAAATTACCTAAACAATATTATTTTCTACATATTATGTCGAAAATCCTGCCATGTGTTTGTATTTACCAAAAATAAGTTTAGTTTGCCGCAAAAACAAAGAGGTTTCTTGTCTTATAATTTGTTATAAGCTTGAGTTTATGTCGAAAATCCTGCCGGGTGTTTGTATTTACCAAAAAATAAGTTTAGTTTAATAAAAAATTGCCCGCCTTATAATTTTATATAAGCTGCGGGCAAAGTTTTTTCTTGTTTTTCTGATTACCGAGTTCTTTTGATTTTGTACTGATTTTTTACCGCTGTGTTTGTTTGTGTTTTGTTGATGAAAAAATGTTCGGCTTTGCGTTTAATCTTTTTGATTTAATCTTTTTAATCTGATTAATCTTCTTTGAAGGTTTCGGGATTAACAAAGCATTTCATAACATCTTTTCTGGTGACGATGCCCATAAAACCGCCTCTGTCGTCCACAACAGGCACAAAGTTCTGATCAACCACATGATACAAAAGCTCGCGCATGGTGGCGTCGATCCGCACGGAGGGACTGCGGCGGGTGTTCAAAACGGCTTCCACTGTGGTTTCTTCGATGTCGTTTTTGTCCAGCTTGCCGCTGTCGTAAATATACCAGAGGAAGTCGCCCTCGCTGATGGTGCCCATGTAAATTCCCTGCTTGTCGGTGACGGGAATTTCCGTGTAGCCGTGATGACGCATTTTTTCCAGACCTTGGCGGATGGTATTTTCCATGGTAAGATAGGCAACTGTCATTTTTGGTTTCAACAACAAAGCAATATTCATTATATCGACCTCAACTTTCGCTTTATCTTCTGCTCATTAAAAAACACACCACATATAATAATTATACCAGAAAACAGCTTCATATGCAAAGATTTTTATGTAAAATAAATTGGGTGCCGTTTTTTTATCAGCTGTGCAAAAAATTTGAAACAGAGCCGCCTTTGTAGTATAATCTTATTATAATTAATAAAATAACGCAAAATTCGGACGGATTACGGATATTGCGGCTTGCCGGCCGAAAAATAAAGAACGGCGGCAAATATCATCAGAAAAGGAACGGCAGTTTTTGCCGAGCGTGAAAAATATGACAAAATTTAATTTGACCGCTCCCTGCAACTTCGGTTTGGAGGCGGTTTTGGCAAGAGAAATTCGGAATTTGGGTTTGGAAATAACCTCCACGGTGGATGGCAGAGTTAATTTTCTCGGTGACGAGTCGGAGCTTTGCAAGGCAAACATCTGGCTGCGGACGGCGGAAAGAGTGTTGATTTCCGTTGCGGAATTTAAGGCGGAAACCTTTGAGGAGCTTTTTCAGGGTGTTAAAGAGGTGCGCTGGGAGCAATATCTGCCCGTTGACGCCGAATTCCCCGTTGCCAAGGCAAGCTCTGTAAAATCCAAGCTGTTCAGCCCGACGGATATTCAGAAAATCACCAAAAAAGCCATGGTGGAAAGCCTCAAAAGAGCCTACAAACAGGAATGGTTCGAGGAAACGGGAGCACGCTACGCCGTTTTGGTGCAGATTAACAAGGACATCGTTCATGTTTATTTGGAAACTTCGGGACCCAGCCTGCACAAAAGGGGCTACCGTATGAATAAAAATTTGGCTCCCATTCGTGAAACCTTGGCGGCCGCCATGGTCAGCCTGACGCCCTGGCATCCCGACCGCATTTTGGCGGATCCTCTTTGCGGCTCAGGTACCATCATGATTGAAGCGGCGTTAAAGGGTATCAACAAAGCACCGGGCATAAACCGCCGTTTTCGTGCCGAAAGCTGGGGGTTCATCGATGCTAAATACTGGGCGTTGGCAAGGGAAGAGGCGCACGATTTGATTGACAGAAATGTTCGTTTCCGTTTGCAGGGCTACGATATCGACGGCAGAGTTATTAAATATGCCAGGGAAAACGCCAAGCTGGCGGGCGTTGATGAGTATATCCATTTTCAGCAGAACGACGTGCGGAATTTCAGTCACAGCGGTAAATACGGCTTTATTCTCTGCAACCCGCCCTACGGCGAACGTTTGGAGGATAAGGAAAGCGTGGCGGCTTTGTATAAGGATATGCGCAAGGTTTTCGACCGTTTAGATACCTGGTCATACAGCATTATCACCTCTTTTCAGGGTTTTGAAAAGGTTTGGGGCAAGCCTGCCGACCGCCGCCGCAAGCTTTACAACGGTATGCTGAAAACCAATCTTTATCAGTACATGGGACCGAAGCCGCCGAAAAAAAGAGCGGAGCTGACAAACGCCGCTGAAAATTCGGCTGACAACAAATAAAAATTTATATTTTATTATATACAAAAAACAGATTTTGCCCGCAAGCAAAATCTGTTTTTTTTGTTTATGGTTTACCAAAACTTTTATTCGGCTTGATAGATAACGCTGTCACCCAGCTTGATTTGGGCAATTTGTTCTGTGTCGACCATTTTGCCGAATTGGTAGGTCAGGTTGAAACCGATGCTCAAGCCGCTGCTGTAACTTCCCGACATATCCGTAAGCATACTGCCGTCTTGCATTGTTACTGCAATATTGTCTGCAATATCTTCTAAATTATCGCTTTCACCGTTTTCTACCAATTTATCATAAATATTGCCTAAATTGTCGCCGATTTTAATGTAAATTCCCAAAGGCGATACCTCCAGCTCTTTGATGGCATAAGTTCTGCCGTTAAATTCCAAATCGGCGGCGGGATTCAGTTTTTTGCTTAAATCACTGTAATCGAGAGGTACGTCAAATTTCCAGGAGCCTTCTGCCAAAACCGATTCTTCTCCCGTTTCGGAGTCAAATGTTGTCAGGTTGGCAAATTCCAGGTTCAATGTTTTGCCAACCAAATTTTCAGCGGCATCGTAAACAAGCACAATGGATACTTTGTTGTCATTGGGATTATCATCCTCCAAAGTGTCAAAATGATAACCTGCGGAGCCGACGGAATTGTTTATATTGACAAAACTATACTCGAACAGATAATAATCATTGTCCATTGTTGTTCCCTCAGGGGCAATTACATCAAAAAGCAAGTAGATGGAATGTCCGTCGCCCACAACCTGCCTGGTTTTGATTGTCCAGCCGTTGCTTGTGGCTTCTGCCGATATATCGGCGCCGCTGTTGTTTAAGACGGCTGTCTGCGTCTCGCTGCTCGGTTTCAAATAATTGACAAAATTATTGTCCATAACCACGTTGGCAACGGCTATGCCGCCCATCGCCAAAACAAAAACCGCCACCAAGCCGAAAGCCCAAAGGGAGCGGCGGGAAAGCTTCCTGCCTTTTGCCGCCCTGCGTTGGGGTTCGGCGGTTTCCTTTGATATTCCCGCTTTGGCAAGGGTCATATTTAAAATGCGTTTTTTCTCCATATCGTCAACCTCACTGTCTGCAATCAAATCCGTATCGAATTCTGCTTCGTCAACGGAAAAATCTGCCATAATTTCTTCTGTTGTCAGTTCCCGTTTGTTACGGTCGTTTGGCTTTTTCATAACTCAACACCTCTTTCTGTCAGCTTAACTCGCAGTTTCTTTTTGCCGCGATACAGCTTGTTTTCCACGGTTTTGTTGTCTAAGCTCAGTTTTTCGGCAATTTCGGCAATTTTCAGACCGAAAAAATACCGCATGATGAAAATTTCTCGGTCGGGCGGCGGCAAATTGTTTACCGTCTGCTGCAAAATGCGGCGGTTGGCTTCTGCCGCCATGCCGTCGGCGGGGTCGGCGTAAACGCCGATTTCCTGCTCTCCGTCCGTAAACAAGGCATCTGCTCTGCTGTTTTTGCGGCGGTAATCAAGGGCGGTGTGGCGGGCAATGCCGCAGAGATAGCCTTTGATTGTACCCGCCGTCGGGTCAAAAGCGGCAATGCCTCGGTACAGCTTGAAAAAAATGTCGGCGATACATTCCTCTGTATCCTGCCTGTTCTCTGTTCCCAGCAGTCGGCAGACGATGGACTTTACCAGCGGTGCATAAAGCTCCAAGGCGGCAGACAGTCCCTGTTCGGGATTATCAATTATCAGCTGTTTCAAATCAATATCGTTTATTGCCATAGCCTTCTCCTGACCAATCGTAGAGTAAGTCAACAACCGAAAACAACGGGTAACAAGCCTGCGTTTAACAAGCATACATTATCACAAATGCGCATTTGCCGGCGGTGTTCTTGTAAATCACCGCCGGAAGTCCTTCTGTTTAATAATTCGCCGCAAAAAGTAAAACCACTCAAAAATATTTGCCGAATAATAAAATTTTTTTATAAGCCGTGTTTCGGCGGCAAATATCTGCAAGCGGTTTGGTTGTTGTGTGGATTTTAATATGATATAAACTATGAGAATGTATTTTTGCGGGCTGCAATCTGCGCCGCCGCTTTTTGCAGACGGGGGCGGTTGTAACGCTGTATTATAATGAAAGGCACCTCTGCCAAAGCCGACAAAACCGAGGTGATCAAAAAAACGGGCAGTTCACCCCAAAAGAGCGACCAAGAAATGGGAAAAAGACAAAGGGGGATAATCAGCAGATGGTTGATTTCGGCACGGCAGGTTTCCGCAACGATTTCCTGCGGCGGGCGGCGGCGCAGGTCAAATTTCGGCGGGTTATAGGTTGGCATATATTTTTTCCATTTCTGCACGCAGATTTTGGCGTACAGCTTTTTCTCGAATTTTTTTTGGCGGAACCAAAAATTGTCGGTGTTTTGCAAATTGCGCAGCGGCAGATATGTTATGATTGAAACAAAAAAGCGGATGAAAAAATGGTAAAAAGTCGTGAAAAAAGTTATCGCCAAGGTTTGGCAAAGGGGATTGGGTTTGCGGTAATCAAGCGCCGCAAAAACCATTGCCAAAACCGCCAAAATTGCCGTTGCGGTGTAAAGTGCGGTATGCAGTTGTTTGGTTTCTTGATTTTTGTTCATAATTTTTTTAGCTCGTTTATAATCCTTGAGAATACATTTTGACTTTGATGGATTGCGGTTGGTCGGTTTAATTTTTGTAATTTATTTTTTGTAATCCCGCATACCCTCAACGGCGCCGCAGGCGATTGCCCAAAGATACAGAGAAGCGACACTGCCGCAGGGCGAAAAACGCCGTTTGTATTTTGCAAAAAGCTCTTTGGTAATCTGCCTGTGATGGTAAACCATGCGCAGACCCCGCTGAATTGCCAAATCGTTATAGCTGAGAATGTCGGGGCGCTGCAGGCAAAAAAGCAGTATCATTTCCGCTGTCCAAACGCCGATTCCTTTCAGAGAGCAAAGCTCCTGTATTGCTTCTTCGTCGCTTTTTTCGGCAATGCTCCGCAGGTCAAAATCGCCGCTTTGCACAAGGCGGGCAAAGTCTGTAATATACTCCGCCTTGCGGAAGGTCATACCGCAGGCTTGCAGCTTGTCAACTCCTGCGGCAAGTACTGCTTCGGCATCAACCCGCCCCAGGGCTTCCTGCATTCGGCGCCACACCGTTCTTTGGGCTTTGATGGAAATTTGCTGACCGATTATATGATGAACAACGGAGGAAAAAAGATCGGGGTCAGCCTTCCTTTGGATCATGCCGATTTGATCAATCAAGGCGCCCAGCTTTTTGTCTTTGCTTTTCAAATAATTTATCTCTTTTTCGCCGTATTGAAAATACATTTTTGCCCCTCGTTCGCTTGTATATTTTTATTATTATTAATTGTATCATATACGGCGGAAAATTGCATTATGCTTTTGGAGTATGGGAAATTCCTCCTGCCGCTGAAATTTGTGTTACTGCGTCGGTTGTGATAAAATAATTATAAAACAAATATAAAATAAATTAAGAAGAAAAGAGGTTATGCAGATGTTGAAAATCGGCTGTCATCTTTCCGCCGCCAAAGGCTATTTGCACATGGGCAAAGAGGCCGTTAAAATCGGTGCCGACACTTTTCAGTTTTTCACCAGAAACCCCAGAGGCGGCAAGGCGAAAGAGCTTGATTTGGAGGATATGGCAAAGTTTGCCGAATTTGCCGCCGCCAACGGCATAGAGATTATTTTGGCGCACGCACCATACACCATGAACGCCTGCTCCGCCGACGAAGGACTGAGGAATTTTGCCAAGGAAATGATGGCGGAGGATTTGCGGCGGCTGGAATATCTGCCGGGAAATTTGTATAATTTTCATCCCGGCAGCCATGTCAAGCAGGGCGTGGATGTTGGCATTGCCTACATTGCCGAAATGCTCAACGCCGTTTTGCGCCCCGAACAGCAAACGACGGTGCTTTTGGAAACCATGGCGGGCAAGGGCAGTGAAATCGGCAGGAGCTTTGAAGAAATTCGGCGGATAATGGATTTGGTGGACGTCAATGAAAAGCTGGGTGTTTGCCTGGACACCTGCCACGTTTTTGACGGCGGCTACGATATTGTCAATGATTTGGACGGCGTTCTGCGGCAGTTTGACCAAATTATCGGGTTGGAAAAATTAAAGGCGGTGCATTTGAACGACAGCAAAAATTCCTTGGGCAGCCATAAGGACAGGCACGAAAAAATAGGCCTGGGCAATATCGGCATGGCGGCTATGGGGCGGATTGTCAACCACCCCGCTTTGAAAAATCTGCCTTTTTATTTGGAAACCCCAAACGATTTGGCGGGCTATGCGGCGGAAATTGCGGCTCTTAAAGAATTATACCGAGAATAAAATCAGTATAAAACACATATCGCCGAAAATTTATTAAAAATATTTTGGGAATTACAACAGTAAATTGGATGCTGCGGGAACAAAAGCTTTTTGCAAATATTTCCGAAAAGCCCTTTCCCTAAAAATCTCCACCGTCTTTTTCAGGCGGTGGTTTTTTTCTTTGGGTATAATTGGGGCATAATCAAGAGCAAAGAATTTGTTAAATAAATAATTGTTTGTTTGTTAATTATTGTTATTAACGGTTCATTTTTTGTTGACTTCTGTCATAAGTTATAAAATTAAAACCTTTTTTATAATTTTATAATTAACAGGGGATGAATTTTATGACAGACAGCAGACAAATATACATAAACCGAAAAATGCAAAACACTGCGGCGATAATCAAAAATTCGGCGGCAGAAATTAACGAAGCGAATAAAAGCGGTGAGCTTTTGGATAACATAAGCAATGAGGGAGTGATTGCCATGTTAAACCACACCGATGAATTTACGTCTCAGATTCGCAACGCCTGGCGGCTGGGCGAGGATGCGGAAATCAAAAACCGAGAAAATATCGGTAAAATCAACAGAGTTTTTGTCTGCGGCATGGGCGGCAGCGGCATCGGCGGCAGCTTGGCGGAAAAATACGCTCAAAGCCACAGCAAGCTTGACGTTGTTGCCATAAAAGGCGGCAGTCCGCCCCAGAGCTTGGACGAAAACAGTCTTTTTATTGCCGTTTCTCATTCCGGGAATACGGCGGAGACCTTGTGCTGTTATGAAACAGCCAAAAGCCGCAGAGCCGTTTGCGCCGTGGTTGCGGGCGGAGGCAGGCTGCTTGCCGCCGCAGAAAGCTGCGGCGATACAGCAGTCAAAATTCCCCGCAGTCTTTTGCCCAGGGAATCGGCGGCGTATCTGACAATCCCTGTGTTTTGGCTTCTGGCGCATTATGGTTTATGGGAGATGAGTACGGGGAGGCTTTTGGAAATTTTGGAGGCCGCCAATAATATAATTTGCAACTGTAACGGCTTTGTGCCGGCAGCGGAAAACCCTGCCAAAGAGCTGGCGGCGAAAATTCACCGCAAAACTCCTGTTATTTTGGGTGTCGGCGGCTATATGGAGGCAGTCGCCTACAAATGGAAGGTTATGCTGAACGAAAACGCCAAAATTCCCGCTTTGGCAAACAGTCTTTCGGAATTTTGCCACAACGAAATCGAAGCGATGGGCGAAAACTGCCAAATCATCATTCTGCGTTCCATGGCGGAGGACAGCGCATTGAAAAAGCAAATTGCCGCTTTGGAAGAAATTGCGGCAGAACGCCGGATCGGCTGTGAGACACTTTGGGTTATGGGCAAAAACACCGTTGCCAAGGCGCTCAGTATGATGCTTTTGGGCGATTATTGCAGCTTGTATACGGCGGCGCTTTTGGGGCGGGACTGCCAAAGCATTCCCGTTGTTGCCGCCTTGAAAAAATCCCTTTGCCCCGATGTATTTTAACGGTGTTTATCACTGGTTTATCGGAAAAATATATGCTATAATTACCATATAAGTTTGAATAATATATATGTGTGGCATTGATGAAGGCTGCGGCGGTGAATGCCGTTGGAATGTTTTGGCAGGAGATGGTGATTATGGCGGACAAAAAAAATTTTGATTTGAAAATTGTAACGGGGATGAGCGGCGCAGGGAAAACTCAGGTTATCCAAATTCTGGAGGATTTGGGCTTTTACTGCGTGGATAATCTGCCGCCCAACCTGTTTGTCAAATTTGCCGAGCTGGCGGAGCAGAGCAACAGCGAGATTAATAAAATTGCTCTGGTGGCGGATGTGCGGGGCGGCAAGTTTTTTCTGGATTTGATCAATGTGCTGGAGGATATGAAAGCCGACGGTCATAATTTTGAAATTATCTATCTGGAAGCCAACGACGAGGTTTTGGTACGCCGTTTCAAAGAAACCAGACGCAAGCACCCTCTTTCTCATACGGGTTCGGTGCTTTCCGGGATTCGGGAGGAACGCAAACGCCTTCAGACAATCCGCGGCATGGCGGATATTATCATTAATACGTCCGACCTTAAAGCCAGCGCCCTGAAAGAACGCATTGTGGAGTTGGTTGAGGGGGACGAACGGCAAATTCGGATGTCTGTCAGCATTTATTCCTTCGGTTTTAAATACGGCTTGCCTATCGACGCCGATTTGGTAATGGACGTTCGTTTTCTGCCCAACCCATATTATATAGAAGAAATGCGGACTTTGACGGGGCTTAATCCTGCGGTGCGGGATTACGTTCTCAACAAAGAGGTTACACAGAATTTTCTGCGGAAATACAGCGATTTGCTCATTGATATTCTGCCGAAATATATTGAAGAGGGCAAAAAGCATCTGGCAATCGGCATAGGCTGTACAGGCGGTCAGCACCGTTCCGTTGCCATTGCTGACGAGCTGGGCAGAATTTTGGCGGCGGCTCAAAAAAGCGGCTCTCACAATTTGCAGGGAATTGAAATAAAAACGGAACACCGAGATGTGGAAAAATCTCGTATGCGTACAAAATACAAAC
>JAHZFN010000082.1 GCA_019421315.1 Peptococcaceae bacterium
ACTTTTTCGACCGGTAAGTTCAGGAAGGCGGCAACGTCCTCAACTGTGGTGCAGTTGGGAGTGGCAACCTTTTCCATGGTTTTGAAATCTTCGGCGGGAACATCGTCGGGAATTCTGCTTTCAAATTCAGTGGTTGCAGCATGGTCGCAGGAATCGCAGTACAAAATTTCACTTTCGCCCGTTTCTGCCAACGCCATAAATTCATGGCTGCCGCTGCCGCCGATGGCGCCGCTGTCCGCTTCAACAGGACGGCATTCCAAACCGCAGCGGTTGAAAACGTTGGTATAAGCTTTGTACATAACCTTATAGCTTTCGTTCAAGCCTGCTTCGTCCAAGTCAAAAGAATACAGATCTTTCATGATGAACTCTCTGCCTCGCATTAAGCCGAAACGGGGTCTGCGTTCATCGCGGAATTTGGTTTGTATCTGATAAAGGCGCATTGGCAGCTGTTTGTAAGAACGAACATCGTTTCTGAAGGTTACGGTAATAACCTCTTCATGGGTTGGTCCCAGGCAAAAATCACGGTCGTGTCTGTCTTTGACACGCCAAAGCTCTTTGCCGTAAACGTCCCAGCGACCGGATTCCCGCCACCATTCGGCAGGCTGCAAAGCAGGCATCAAAAGCTCTTGACCGCCTGCCGCATCCATTTCTTCACGGATAATATTTTCGATTTTTTTCAAAGAGCGCCACGCCAAAGGCAGATAAGTATAGATACCGGAAGCCGCCTTGCGCATCAAGCCTGCGCGCAGCATCAATTTATGGCTGGCAATTTCCGCCTCTGCCGGAACTTCTCTCAAAGTTGGTGCAAACATTTTACTTGCTTTCATCAGTAACAAACCCTCCAATTTTTTCTGTACATTATAAAAATATAATAAAAAATATAAAAATAATCACTTTATAATTTTGCGGCGTCAACCGCTTTTTATCTTTAGTTATAGCTTTGGTTAAAAATATTTTCAATTAATATTCTTTAAATCATCCGCTCTATTTCACCCAGCAAACGTTCAACCAGCTGTTCTTCGGGATATTTGCCGATCGGTTGTCCTTTTTTGAAAATCAAACCGACGCCGTCGCCGCCCGCAATGCCGATATCCGCCTCTCTCGCCTCGCCGGGACCGTTGACAAC
>JAHZFN010000083.1 GCA_019421315.1 Peptococcaceae bacterium
TTTTAAATATATTTATATTTATAAAAGTGTTTAAATCACAAGGTTTTTGCTAAAAAAATTATAGGAATTATACTAATTGAGGTGACAAAAAATGAAAGTTGTACTTATCAGCGGCAGCCCCAGACCGAATGGCAATACCATGGCTGCTTTGGCAAAATGCGCCGCCGCCATCGAAAAGGCAGGCGTTGAAACAGAAATTGTTTCCCTGCACGACAAAAATATCCAAGGCTGCAAAGCCTGCGGTGCCTGCGCCAAACTGGGCAAATGCGCTGTCAACGACGGACTGAACGAAGTTATCGCCAAGGTTAAAGAAGCAGACGGCTATGTGGTCGGCGCCCCCGTTTATTACGGCACAGCCCGCGGCGATATCATGAATTTCATCCAAAGAATGGGCATGGTTGCGGGAACAAACGGCAAATGGCTGGCAGGAAAAGTGGGCGGACCCAGCGTTGTTGCCCGCCGCGGCGGTTTAACCTCAACCTTGCAGGAAATGCTGATGCACTTTTTCATCTGCGGCGTAACAGTTCCGGGTTCAACCTACTGGAATATTCTTTTCGGCAGAGCCCCCGGTGAAGTTCTGGAGGACGAAGAAGGCGTTTCCACTGTTGAAACTTTCGGCTCAAATATGGCGCAGCTGATCAAAAAAGTAAAATAGCATTTTTTGTTTTCGAAAAAAACTCAACTGCAAAACTAATAAAAAAATCAAAGCTCTGATGTTATCATCAGAGCTTTTGTATTTTACTTTCGCTATTGCATTACTGCAAAATTTATTGAATTTATTGTAACTTTCGGCATAATTCTTATTCAGAACTGCCAATCACAGCTAATCGTTTAAAATAAAAATCTTTGTCAATTCGTCAAAAACCGCATTTTCCAGCCGGTTTTTCAAAATACGAATATTATTATATTCATCAGCATGGCTGATATAGTAAGCTAAAATTGGGGTCTCTGCAATCGCCTCTTTTTCATCCTGCTGCAAATCCGCCAGAATTTGCTCATAATAATTCCGCAGAATAATGCATTTTTGCTCTTTTGCCAAAAACTTATACTCAATACAACAGCCTATCCTGGAATACATGGCGGGACCCAGCGAATTTTTAATTTCCGTTTCATCTCTATAATTGCTTGTGCAGATAAAAACGGTGTCGTGCAAATCCACCTCGTAATTGGGGTCGACATAACGCCCTTCATCGAAAAGCTCATAAAAAGCATTATAAAATTTGCTCTCCACCTTATCAAATTCGTCAATCAGAATAATATTGGTTTCCCTTGCCATCATATCCTTGGCAAAGCTGCCCTTGGAATGTTCGCCGCCGAAAACATAGTTGAAAGCCTCCGCCGTCTGCATCATGGAAAACTGCACCCGCAAAAGCTCGCCGCCCAAAACCTTGCTTATGCATTTTGCAGTTTCGGTTTTGCCGACACCCGACGGACCGTACAGCATCAAAACAGCAGGCTTGCCCGAAGAACGGGAAACCAGCTTGTAAAGACCGCTCAGCAGCTGTTCCTTGCATTCCGTCTGCCCCAAAATATCCTCGTCCAAACGCTTTTTCACCTGCTTCAAAATTTTTCTGTCGATTTTGACATAATCGGAATAAAGATACTCGATATTTTCGCCGCAGGAGGCAAGCAGAGAATTAAGTACTCTTTTGGGAGGATTATGGACGTAAATGGTGTGTATGTCGTAATTCAAAGTAACAATGCTGACAAAGTTTGACAAAACATGCTCATAAACAGAGCCGTAGTCATCTGACCGCACAATGCAGTTATCCACCTCTTTTACTTTTTTGGAGGAAATGCTTCTGCCGCCGTAGGTTTGCGGGCGCAGCTGAGAATTATAATTTTGAATAAGCTCCATAAACTGAACCGTTTCTTCACCCACATCTATCCGTTCGTGCAAAAGCTGTTCAAAATCTTTCTTTGAACCGTAAAAAACAACAACATGGTTTAGCATAAGAAAACCTCACAATTTCAACAGTACTTTATTTAATTCTTATTTCAAATTTTATTATTTTTCTTCAAATAATTTTTCATCTGTTTTTTCAATAATATTTTAACACCTATTGCCAAACTGTAAAAGAAAAAACGCACAAAAATCAAGGTTTGTGCGTTTTGTTTTTTTTATATTAATAAAAAATTTATTAATAGCCGTTATTATTGCCGCTGTTTTCATCCTGACCGCCGTTATATTGATGAAAACCGCTGTAACCGCCGCCGTAATTATCGGAACTGCCGTAAGCATTGCCATAATCGGAGCCGCCGTAATTACTGTTATTACCGCTGAAATTTTGGTTGGAATATCCCTGTCCGTAAAAATTCTGCTCAAAACCGCCTGCGGTATTGTCTTGATTAGCCTGATTAGATTGTTCAAATTGATTATTCTGCAAATCTGCGGCATAATCGTCATATTCGTCATCCATAAAATAGCTGTCGTCCTGTTCGCGCACGGGCAGCCAAGGCAGATTGATAATATCCACCAAAAAATACCCCAGAAAAACACCGATTATGGTGAAAAGAAGCTTCAGAGGCACCGTCGCCCCCGCCAATTCCTTAAAGCCGTAAGCACTTATCGTGTAGGTCAAAGACATCAGCAGAAACAGACCGCCGACCGTTGCTGACGGCACGAAACTGCGAATATTAAAATAGTTGGCGGCAACATACGACGAAACCGTCACCAGCAATATGTACAAAATAACGGGAACCGCAACACCGACCGCCGAGCTTTTGCCGACCAAAAACGTGTACAGAGCAAAGACCCCTGCCACCAAAAAGGCGCAGACAACGGCAAGCACAATAAAAGCTATGACTGCGGGAACAGTGCGGATTTTAATGCTATCCGACAACTCTATTACATGGGATTTTTTTTTCTTACGCAGTTTTTTTTGTTTTTTGGGCATTTTTTAAATCCACCTTTATCTTATAATCCGAATTGCAACAGCAATGCTTTCAGCGTTTTTTAATATAAATTCGGCTTCGTTACATTTTGTTGATATTCGTTTACGCATTTTATACATATCTTTTTCTATTTTCTATCTTTAAACTGGGTTTTCCTGCATAAGAGAAAAAGTTTTTCGCAAATACACCGCTTCAAGCAAAAACTCCCAATATTCGTCAAAGCAAAAAGCGAATGGGAATAATCACAACCCGCAAAATATTGTACAACACAAATTTAAACAGCTTCAACGGAACTTGCTCGTACAAATCGCCGAAAACCACATCCTTGTCTCCCGCAACACGGCGGCTTTTGGCGGCTGCAGTTTGCGCATACTGCAGCAGTTCGCTGTTTAAAGCGGCGCAGTCAACAGCCAACATCAATTCCGTATCCAAATAACAGCTACGCATATCAAAATTAAAAGAACCGACAATACTCAGCCGATTATCTGCCAGCAAGCATTTCAAATGACAGGATTTTTGGCTTACACACTCAAAAATCGTTATGCCGGTTTGCAAAAGTTTGTTTTTTTGGCTGAGATAATCGGAACAGCCCCAGGCATTGGCGCCTGTTTCCACCG
>JAHZFN010000084.1 GCA_019421315.1 Peptococcaceae bacterium
CCGCTGACGTCAACGCCCAATTAATCGGCGAAACCATAAGTCAAAAAGCAATTATTATCAACGGTGAAGAAATCGCCATTGCCGATTTGACAACAGCATGGAGCAAAACTTTGGAACCCGTTTATCCCACCAAAGCGGCAGAAAAAGCAGGCAAAGCCGAAATTTATTCCTTTGCAACCCGTTCTGCCCTGAAACCCGCCGCCTCCGTTGCCAAACCCCGTGTTCTCCTGCCCGTGTTCCCCGGCACCAACTGCGAATATGATTCTGCCCGTCAATTTGAACGGTTCGGCGGTATCTGCAACACATTCGTTATCGGCAATCTGAACCAACAGATGGTTGAAGAAAGCGTCGTTGAGCTGGTTAAGGCCATCAACAACAGCCAAATCATCATGATTCCCGGCGGTTTTTCCGGCGGCGACGAACCGGAGGGCAGCGGCAAATTTATTGCCACTTTCTTCCGCAATCCCGCCATCAAAGAAGCGGTTACCGAGCTTTTGGAAAAACGGGACGGCTTGATGATCGGTATCTGCAACGGTTTCCAGGCTCTTATCAAGCTGGGACTTTTGCCATACGGCAAAATCTGCGATATGCAGCAAGACAGCCCTACCCTAACATTCAACGACATCGGCAGACATCAAAGCATGATTGTCCGCACCAGAATTGCCTCTGTAAATTCGCCTTGGCTGACATATAATAATGTGGGCGATGTACACAGCATAGCCATTTCTCACGGCGAAGGCAAGTTTGTGGCAGACGAAAAGCACTTAGCTGAACTCAAAAAGAACGGTCAGATCATCACACAATATGTTGATTACAACGATAACCCAACCTATGAAATGCCCTTTAACCCCAACGGTTCCGTCAACGCCATCGAAGGCATTTGCTCGCCGGACGGCAGAATTTTGGGCAAAATGGGACATTCCGAAAGAATCGGCGAAAACATCATCAAAAACATTCCCGGCGAAAAGGATCAGCTGCTTTTCAAAGCCGGCATTGACTATTTCAAAATGTAATTCTATCAGCTTACATCTATTAAATAACGCTTTAAACAAGGCAGTAATCAAATATACTGCCTTGTTTTTATATACAAAAAACGCTCTCATAATTAAGAGCGTTGTTGTTTTCGCCGCCTGTTATCGACAGGCGGTGTGTGTGAAAAGAATTGAATTTGGTAGGAGGCTTTTAGCTCTGCCTGTCCAAGAGCATAAAGTGTATTAATTAACAATAATTTTATCTGCACAAATTTAAACTGAAAAAAGATGTTATTGGTGTGATTTATTTTCTATTGGAGAAGAAGCAAATAAAACTATTGATAATTGGCAAATTTAAAATATATTTTTTAATTCGGCGGCAGCCGCCGACGGTACAGTGTGTTGATAATATTCGTCTATCCGCAATATTCAATTATCAACCCACTGTTTTTTCTGATTTCCTTATCTGTTTTTATTATTGCAAAAACAATTAAGCAAAAACATAAAATTATTTAAAATACTTTTAAACTGCGTTTATTTTCAAACGCTAAAAAAAAACTTCACCTAACATAGTACCTGTCAAATCATCTGTTTGTGCCTTTTGATTATATAGCGTAACAAAGCTTTAAATCGGTGCGGTTTGGCTTTTGCATCATTTCGGAATGGATGATAAATTCCGCCGTTGCAAAATTGTTGGCAATGGGAATATCATAAACCTGAGCAATTCGCAGCAAGGCTTTGACATCCGGGTCGTGGGGCTGTGCCGTCAGGGGATCGGAAAAGAAGATAACTATATCAATTTTGCCTTCCGCAACCTGAGCACCGATTTGCTGGTCACCGCCCAAAGGACCGCTTTTGTAGGCATAAACGGGAAGTCCCGTTGCCTCCTGAACTTGTCCAGCTGTTGTACCTGTACCGCAAAGCGTTTGTTTCGCCAAAATATGGCGGTTTTTTTGGCACCATTCAATCATTTTGTGTTTCATATTATCGTGAGCAATCAATGCAATTCTCTTTCCTTGCATAAGCTCACCTCCTTTCTTTCTTTTTACGACTTGGATCTTGTTAAACTTCGTATATTTGTCTGTCCTTTATGGCAATTCGGCGAAAACTGTTAATGTGCTTTCTTTTTTGATACTTGGGTGCTTATTGGGGTGCATTCAAGTTTATACCGCCGCATTGCGCCGCTTATTTGCTCCAACTTCTCAGCCGCCCAAGAAACGAGTGAGACAAGGAATGAACATAACGAACGACGCAGGCGTACTCAGGTACACCGAGGAGAGAGTTATGCTTCATGACGCAGTATCACGAAGCTTATTTCGCAGCAACCCCTCAGCCGCCCAAGAAGCGAGTGAGACAAGGAATGAACATAACGAACGACGCAGACGTACTCAGGTACGCCGAGGAGAGAGTTATGCTTCATGACGCAGTATCACGAAGCTTATTGGGCGGCTGAGTGGGTTCCGGTGATAGAATATTCCACCCATTCCGCAATGTTGGTTGCATGGTCGCCGATTCTTTCCAGATATTTGGCAATAATCAATAGGTCGTTGT
>JAHZFN010000085.1:0-5771 GCA_019421315.1 Peptococcaceae bacterium
CACCTTCGATTGGCTGATAGACTTTTTGCGAATTGGCAGTGCACCATTGATAGGAAAGAGTACCGCCGCTCACAGCTTCCGCCTTGACTGAAAGCTCGGCATCGTCACCTTTGCCGCATTCAACCTTTGCGACAGGCTGTTCAGTGATAACAGGCAAAACATCTTTTAAAACAACCTTCAAGGTATACGATGTGCCTTCGCCCTTGCCCTCTTCGCCTTTGTATGCCATTTCAATGGGGATGGTGATAACATCGTTTTCATCAGGCGTATATTTGGTCAAATCCACATCATACAGATTATCGGAAGCCCATTCCTGTTCAACGCCGTTGATTTTGATAGCTGCAGCATTGTTCTTTTCAGTTGTGGTCCAAGCAGAAATTTTCAGTTTTATGTTTTCCGTATCCCTGGCAACAACGGTTGCAAATTCATATGTCCAGGCATTGGCAACAGGCAGTTTCTGCCATTCAGGTGAAATTGGCAGCTCTGTGCCTTCTGCGTTCTGAACAGCAAAGTTCAACATTGCGGCACGGCGTTTAACGGTCAGCTTATAGGTATCTGTGTCTTTGTAAACTCCGTCTTCTTTTACGCCGATTACAATGGTGAAATCGGCAACCTTGCCCACGGGAGTCTGGTTATTTAACTGCAAAGCATTCAATGTTAAATAACCGTCTTTAACCTGAGTAAACGGTTTTTCACTGCTGCTTAAAACTTTGCCCTCGGCATTTACTATTTTTGCATATAAATTATCCGGCATATTATCGTTAAAAGCCACTTTGACATTAGGTATAGTAGCTGTATCCGGCAAAGTAACGTTGTATTCCGTAGTGGCAGGGTCAAAGCTGAAATCCGGTACCGGATATTTAGACATCAAGCCGCAAATTTTTATATCTTTGACATAGCCGTGGGTGGCTGTACTTGCGTCTGCCGGCTGAACATCGGCGTTATCGGCAAAAGCCACGCCTGCCATGGCGGCGGCAATCAAAACCAATGCCAGCAAAACAGCCATCAGCTTTTTCCTTGCAAAAAATCTCTTTTTCATTTTTTCCTTTTTCCTCCTTAGTCTTTTTATTACGGAAATATCTATCTCAAACCCCAAACGGAGCAACAAAAAAAAACACAATGCCGCCGCTTTTGGCTTTCCTACCAAAAATAAACCAAAAACAACCGCATTGTTTCCATTGAACCGAAAACGATTTTTCCCTTAATTCCATCAGTTTTTCGGTTCCGCTGCAATTTGCTTGCTTTATAAAATAATAATCTTTCTTTGCGCAGCAAAGAAAGGAGGATATATCCTTCGAAAATGAGTTTTAATCACAAGATTAAAAAATCGCAGACCGTAGCCTGCGATAAGTGTTTGCTGTTTGCACCGCAAATTCTGTATCCAGGCAGAAAGTGCAAACTGTTTCTTCGTGTCTGACTTATCGCCGTTTTGTTGCCAAAAGGCGCATCACAGTAACCGTATTGCGGGGCTTCTCACCCCATTCCGAATGTTGGCAAAGCAACCGAAACAGTTTAACAAAATATTTAATTTTAATTGATTTTTTGTGCCGCATTTCAATGACACAAATGCGTGAAACCCACAAGGCAGCAACGCCGCCAAAACTTGCAAAGCAAGACTTCCATAAACTCATTATATCCCCTTTTATACCGCCTGTCAACCGAAAGCCCTAAATAAAAGCAGTAAATAACACAAAAAGCCGTCGGTTTTAAAACCGACGGCTTTTCTTAATAAGAGGGGATGTTTTATTACACACGGCGGAAAGTTTCCACCGTCAACCGATTGTTTAACTTAGTTTATCAGCCGATATTAATCCTGCTGATTTTCATCTTGAGTGTTTTCTTCGTTTTCTTCCTGATTGTCTGTATCTGTGATGTTTTGGTCAGCCTGCTGTTCCGCCGTTTTTTCGGCTTCGGAAGCCGCTTCGGCTGCATCAGCTGCAGCTTCAGGCTGTTCAGCCGCAACGTCGTCATGTTTAACGGTATCGAATTTAATTTCGTCGCCGTCAGCATAAGCGTAAACAGTGTCGCCGGCTTTGAATTTCTGTGCCAAAATACCTTCGGAAAGCGGATCTTCCATCAAACGCAGAATGGTTCTTCTCAAAGGTCTGGCGCCGTAATCAACATCAAAGCCTGCTTTGCTCAAAATTCCCAGAACACCGTCTGTAACTTCCAGACCCAATTCCTGATCTTTCATTCTTTGGGCAAGCTCTTTAACCATGAGTTTGGCAATAGCTTTGATATCATCGTCTTTCAGGCTGTGGAATACAAGAATATCGTCGATACGGTTGATGAATTCGGGGCGGAAAGCTTTTTTAACGGTTTCCATAACCCGTTCTTTCATTTTTTCGTAATCGCTGACATCTTTGCCGTCATCGGCTTTGGCAGTGCCAAATCCCATTACAGCTTGATTTTTGATGGTGGAAGCACCCAAGTTGGAAGTCATGATGACAACAGTGTTTCTGAAATCAACAGTTCTGCCCTTGCCGTCTGTCAAACGGCCGTCTTCCAAAAGCTGGAGCAAAATATTGAAAGCATCGGGATGAGCTTTTTCAATTTCGTCCAAAAGCAAAACGCTGTACGGTCTGCGGCGAACGGCTTCGGTCAGCTGACCGCCTTCATCGTAACCGACATAGCCCGGAGGCGCACCGATCAAACGAGAAACTGCGTGTTTTTCCATATATTCGCTCATATCCAAACGAATCATAGCATCTTCCGTGTCAAAGAGAGCCACAGCCAAAGCTTTGGCAAGCTCAGTTTTGCCGACACCTGTGGGTCCCAGGAAAATGAAGGAACCAATTGGGCGTTTGGGGTCTTTCAAACCGGCACGGCCGCGGCGGACTGCTCTGGCAACCTGCACAACGGCTTCATCCTGACCGATAACCCTTTCATGCAGAATATCTTCCAGATGGAGAAGTTTATCCATTTCCGCCTGCTGCATTTTGGCAACGGGAACACCGCTCCAGTTTGCCAAAACCTGACAAATTTCTTCTTCGTCAACTTCGGTTTTCTTGGCGGAATTATTTTTCTTCCAGTTTTCTCTTTCGGCGTTCAATTCGTCGCTGACTTTTTGTTCTTCGTCACGCCATTTGGCGGCATCTTCAAAGTTTTGCTGAGCAACGGCAGCTTCTTTTTCCTTCTTGGCGTTTGCCAATTTGTTTTCCAAATTACGCAAATCGTTAGGAGCTGTTTTGCCTGCCAGTTGAACCTTGGCTGCCGCTTCATCGATTAAGTCGATGGCTTTATCGGGCAAATAACGATCAGGCAAATATCTTACAGAAAGTTTTACCGCCGCATCAATAGCCTCATCGGTAATTTTAACGCCGTGGTGTGCTTCGTATTTATCTTTCAAACCATGCAAAATCTGAATTGCTTCTTCTTCGCTGGGTTCGTTGACCATAACAGGCTGAAATCTTCTTTCCAAAGCAGCATCTTTTTCAATGTGTTTGCGATATTCGTCAATGGTCGTTGCACCAACGCACTGCAATTCACCCCTTGCCAGTTTCGGTTTCAAGATGTTAGCGGCGTCCATTGCGCCTTCGGCGGCGCCTGCACCAATCAATGTATGCAATTCATCAATGAACAAAATGATGTCTTTGCTCTGGGCGGTTTCATCCATAACCTTTTGCAGTCTTTCTTCAAAATCACCGCGGTATTTGGCGCCTGCCAGCATGGAGGACAAATCCAATGCGATAACCCGTTTTTTCAGCAATGTATCGGGAACATCGCCCGCAACGATTTTTTGTGCCAAGCCTTCGACGATGGCGGTTTTACCAACGCCCGGTTCACCGATCAAAACAGGGTTGTTTTTGGTACGGCGGCTTAAAATCTGGATTACACGCTGAATTTCTTTATCTCTGCCGACAACGGGATCAAGACCGTCTTTTTTGGCGATAGCAGTCAAATCTCTGCCGAATTCATCCAGAGTTTTCTTCTGACCGTTTTGGTTTTTGCTCTGAACGGCTTGACCGCTTTGGTCAACCATTTTATAACCCAAGGATGCCATAACTTCGGAAATCACATCCTGCGGCGTAAAGCCGTGGTCTTCCAGCCAGGTTCTGGCGGCGCCTTCCACCTGAACGGTACCGATCAAAAGGTGTTCCGTACCGACATAATTTACGTGCAGCTGCATAGCCACGCCTCTGGCTTCCTGCAAAGCCTGTTTACATTCCACAGAAACTTCGGGGGTATCGTAACCGCTGTGTTGGTCGCTCAAATCGGCGGCAATGTCTGTTGCCGACAAACCGAGTTTTGCCAAAACAGATTCGCCCACACTGCCTTCAATGCTGGCGATTGCCCAAAGGAAATGCAGTGTGTTTACTTCTTTATAATGATATTCCTGAGCCAGTTTACCTGCTCTGTTGATACATTCTCTTGCTCTTTGTGTATACATATTACTCATAATCTCACCTCATTTATTTAATTTTATTTTTCACTATACACTCAAATTTTATTTGGTATTTTTAAATTTTAATTTATTTGAATTTATTTATTTTTATTTGTTAAAATATTTACGGACAATTTCGGCACGAATCCAATCTCTGTCTTCTGCCTGCAAATCACCGCCGTGTTCCATAACCAAAAATGCAGGCTGGCAATGAATCATCACCTGATTCAAGTCGGAAATTTTAATATTTTTCAAAATTCCCAAAGCCACTCCCAAACGCATTACAGAAAGCTGTTCCATACATTCTTTGCCTGTCAGCATTCTGGCATTGGCAAGAATACCGTAGCTCCGCCATACATAGTCCATGATGGCTTTGTAATTGTTTTCCATCAGGAAATGACGGGCTTTCTTTTCCTGGTTGATAAATTCTTCCACAACCTTTGCCAGGCGGCTGATAATTTCCTGCTCGGAATAACCGATGGTTATCTGGTTGGAAATTTGATACATACTGCCGTAGCTCTTGCTGCCTTCGCCGTAAACTCCACGTACCGTCATGCCGAATTTTGCCAACTGCTGGAAAAGCAGTTCCAATTTATCGGTCATTTTTAATGCAGGAAGATGGAGCATAACAGAAGCCCGCAAGCCTGTGCCGACATTGGAGGGGCAAGCTGTCAAATACCCCAATTTGCTGTCGTATGCAAAATTAAGCTCATGGTTCAAAGCATCGTCCAGCTGTGAGATTTTTTTCCAAGCCTTTTCCAGCTGCAAACCCGGCAAAATGCACTGCATACGCAGATGGTCTTCTTCGTTAATCATAATGGCAAGGTTTTGGTCATCGTTGACAACAACTTCTCTGCCAAAATTTTTCTGAACCATATTCTGACTGATGAAATGCTTTTCAAAAAGCACCTGTCGCTGTGCCTGGGTTAATTTTGCCAAATCGTAATAATTGAAATGGTCTGTATTTAAAGGGCATTTTTCATATTTGTAAATTGCCTCTTTGATTTTCAATGCCACATTGCTTGCTTCGTCTGCGGAAAGCGACTGCGGAAATTTTTCTTTGGTCAGATTTCTTGCCAAACGAACTCTTGTGCTAATGACAATTTGATCACCTTTATCATATTCTTCTGTCCAGTCGGCAAAAGGCTTGTTAAGGATTTTTTCATTGTTGGTACTCATAACTTTTGCCTCCTTCTATTATTCTTGATTATCTTTTTGATTATCTTTGTTATCCGCTTGGTCGGAACCGCCGTTTTCAATGGCTTTGATTTGATCCCTGACTTTGGCGGCTTCTTCAAAGTTTTCCGATTTAATCAATTCCTGAAGCTGTTTTTGCAATGCCAGTTTTTCGTAAAACTTATCTTCAAACTTATCTTCATCTTCTTTG
>JAHZFN010000085.1:5781-8887 GCA_019421315.1 Peptococcaceae bacterium
CAGAACCGCAATCGTAACAGGAAACATTCTTCACTTTGCCGACGTGCTGATTTTTGCCGTGAATACTTTTGATTACAGGCAAAACTCTGTCGCCGAAAGTTGCATAACATTCACTGCAGCCCAGTTTACCGCTGCGGCGAAAATCATTATATGTTCTGCCGCAAACAGGACATTTCAAAACATTGGAATTAAGGTCCGCAAAATCGGAACCGAGAAAAGGTGAAGCGGAAGTTTGTCCGAAATAAGTTTTTCCGAAATCGCCGAAATCGTTAAAAAACTTGTCCAAGGAGAAATTGCCGATGTCCATAATTTCCGACGCACACTGTTCGCAAAGGTGCTGTGTGGTTTCCTTGTTGTTGATTATTTGCTTGATGTAAACCGTTGCGTTGTTTTTGCCGCATTTATCACATAACATATCTATCCCCTCCGTTTGCATCTATGTTTTTCACTTTGTCAAAACATATTTATTTTTTCAACTATACTAATAACCGCTTTCTACATTAATTATATTATTTTTAACACTTAACCTCTATATTATCACCCGCACACTCGGGGCAAACACTATGTTAAATCATCCCGCAGCAGCGTTACCAAAACCAGACGGATAATTTTGCCCCGCATATAGTCGGCTTCCTCATCAGGCAAACCGAACATATTTTTGTTCATCAAGCCTTTCAGAATAACCGCCTCACGCTTTGTCAGCAAGTCTTCGGAGTAAAGACGCTGAATAAAGTTTTCACCCGCTTTCTGACTGATAGCTTTAGCCTTTGATTCGTTGAGCATATTTGCCAAATTTTCATCGCTGTCAAAATCCAGCTTCATAATTTTGATGTAACCGCCGCCGCCGCGGCGTGTTTCAATGTAATATCCCGCTTCAGGATTAAAGCGGGTTTCCAGAACATAATTGATTTGACTGGGAACACACATAAATATGTCCGCCAAATCCGAACGGCGGATTTCGATTGAATTGTCTTCGCTCAAAGACAACATTCTTTTTAAATAATTTTCAATTTGATTTGCCAACGATACCATAACACTAACCTTCCTTCAGCTGCCGCCGACCGCAATCTCCCACACATCATAAAAGCGCTTTGTTTTTATCGGTCGGTTTGTATATCCCAATCCTCTTTTACTTTTTTCTGTTATTATGTTTCAGTCCATCATCGCATCATCTCGTTATCAAATACCTTTTCAGCAATTTGATGTTCTGACCTTTTCTGATTATTATTATAGCACTTTAATTTATTTTGTCAACACTTTTTTACATTTTTTTGATATTTTTCAAAACATTTTCCAAAACATATATTTAACAGGCATTTATCCATGTATCCATTAAAAAAAATCAAAAAAAACAATATATTCATCAAATATTTTTTGGTTTACAATAAACAACAAAATACGTCAATAAACATCAAACAACCATCAAATTATATATTCTAACCTCTTTTTCGGAAGATACGAAATTATAACATAAAATTGTTTTCCAAAAGCAAAAAAGGAGCGTCAAATTATATTTGACGCTCCTTACTCTTATCCGAAATTTATCCAAAATTTTTTCGGATAGATTTTACTTAATAAATATTATTTGTTATTTTCTATTTTCTATTTGTTACTTCCGGGTTTAAGTGCCGTTTGTTTTGCTGTAATCGTGCGCATTGGCAGCCTCTGTAACATCGTAATATGCCCAAAGGCTTTCCTACAAATCGACAAACTGCGTTAAGCTGTCCTGATGTTCGCCTATATAAACTTTGTCGGCGCTTCTGGCAAGCATTCTGTTGACAATCGCCGTTACCTCACCCCTGGTAATTGTGTCGTTCGGGCAGAAAGTGCCGTCGGGATAGCCTGTAATCCAGCCGTACTGCACAGAACCTACCACATAATTGTAATACCAATCACCTTGCGCTACATCGTTGAAAATGTTTTCACCCGACATATCGGATTTTGTGAAACGCATTGCCATTGCTATAAATTCCGCACGGGTTATGCTCTGTTCGGGCGCAAATTTGTTGTCTTCAACGCCTTTGATAATGCCCATTGCCCAAACGATAAGCTCGATTATAATAAAAGAAACACTAACCCATACAGATTAGTGTTTCTGATTTCATTTTACAAAATCAATCTTATAATCAAACTCATAATTAACATTGCAATTATTGGCAAAAAACATCAAAGTCCTATTGAAAACCGAGCTAATTTTTAGAACGATAGTAATAGTAAAACGCCAGATAAATTACAACCTGCCCGCAAAGCAGATAACAAACAATTTGATATGCGGGATTATCGCAAAGCGCCAGCGCCAAAATCAAAACTGCCTCCGCCAAAATGCTGATATAAAAGGCATTGCTTCTGGCGGTTTTGGCAATATAAACGGTTCTTTCGTCTTTCATGCTCATGTTATACTCGTACTTTTCCTCTTCACTTCTGGTTCTGTACAGAAGCAATGCCAATTTAAGAATAATCACAAAGCAAAAGGCAACGCCGAAATAAATTAAGAAATCATTATTGGCAGCAGTGCCGCCGATAATGCAGCTGCCGCCGATCAAAGCGCAAATTATATACCAAATAACATTATTTCTTCTGTAATCTTTCATCATAAAACCTCCCGTCAAATATATAACTTAATATTAAACTACTGCAAATCGCTTTCCTCAAAAATAAAAAGCTCCTCAATGGTTGTTTCAAAAATTTTTGCCAGCTTGTATGCCAAAATAATGGATGGATTATATTTGCCGTTTTCCAGCGATATAATGGTCTGGCGGGAAACCTGCACCGCCTTTGCCAAATCCATCTGGGTCATGGAGCGTTCTTTGCGAAGCTCCGCAATCTTATTTTTCATAAAATCACCTCTCATCAACAATACACTTGTTTTGCTTTCTGCGCCGCCGAACTGCTTGGAGCTGCCGATTAATTCTGCAAAAGCAACCGTTTTTTAAGTCATATTGACAAAGCTCCAACAAAAAAACTATTGTAAGTTTTTCAAGTCGTATTGCACAGACGGAGCAGTCCCAAGCAATATACGGCAGAAACTATACCTATCACAAAAGCCATACACAAAAGTAAAGCTTGCTTTACATATAATATAGCACACACCCAGCTCAATGTCAAG
>JAHZFN010000085.1:8897-10800 GCA_019421315.1 Peptococcaceae bacterium
TAAAAAAGACCTCGTTTAAAAAACGAGGTCTTGAAAATCTAATATATAAATTTAATATACAAATTCAATATGCAGTTAAAAATCTATTATGCGGTTTGCTTTTTGGATTTTCCATACAAATAAACCAAAGCTGCCAGCAACAGCACAAAACCGACAATCAAACCAAACCAGCCGATACCCGTAAAACCGGAAACAAGATAACCGCAGAAGCTGCACACAGCAACCAAAACAGCGTAAGGAATCTGGGTGGAAACGTGTTCCAAATGGTTACATCCGGCGCCTGTGGAAGAAAGAATTGTGGTATCGGAAATGGGGGAAATATGGTCGCCGCAAACAGCGCCTGACAAGCAAGACGCAACGCTGATTACCAGCATACTGCTTTCAACATCGTTGAAGATGGCAACAATAATCGGAATCAAGATACCGAAAGTACCCCAAGAAGTACCTGTCGCAAAACCCAAACCCCAGGAAACCAAAAAGAAAATTGCGGGAATCAAAGCAGTGCCGATGGAGCTGTTGGCCACTGCACCTGCAACGTAGCCGCCTGCATTAAGATAATCGCTGCCGCAAACGCCGCTCAAGGTCCAGGCAAATGTCAAAATTAAAATTGCGGGAACCATCGCTTTGAAGCCTTCCACCAAAGAAGCCGCAAATTCATTGAAAGAAACAATTTTTCGGGGCAAATACAAAATAGCAATCAAAATAATTGTGAAGAATGCACCTAAAACCAAAGACAAAGAGGAATCACAGTTGGCAAAAGCGTCAACTAAACCTACTCCGTCCATAATGCCGCCTGTATAAAGCATACCGCAGATACAGAAAATAATCAGGCAAACAACGGGTATAACCAAATCTTTAACTTTACCTTTGGAGTCCGCAACCTCCTGAACCTGCGTATCGTACACTTCTTCATGACCCAAATAATCAATTTCGTATTTTTTCATCTTGCTGAAATCGAACTGGAATACAATCAGGAAAAATACCATGAAAATTGTCAAAAGAGCATACAGGTTAAAAGGAATTGTTTGCAGGAAGAGAGAAAAACCGTCGATGGCGCTGTCCTCCGGCAAAGAAGAACCCACCGCAGCCGCCCAGCTGGAAACGGGAGCGATGATACAAATGGGAGCCGCCGTGGCGTCAATGATATACGCCAGCTTCGCTCTTGTAATATTGTAACGGTTGGTAACGGGCTTCATAACCGTACCCACTGTCAAGCAGTTGAAATAGTCGTCGACAAAAATCAAAATACCCAAACCTGCCGTGGCAAGCATGGCGCCTTTTTTGTTGGTAATGCGTCTGGATGCCCAATCGCCGTATGCTCTGGAAGCGCCTGATTTTGTAACCAAGGCTACAATCATGCCCAAAAGCACCAGGAAAATAATGATGTTCATATTACCGCCGACTTTGTCCGCTCAAAATACCGATCAGCAAAGAAAAATAAACTTCTTTGGTCAGCAATGCCAAAACAATGGCAATAATCGGCGGAACCAACGCCCAAAAAGTACCTATCATTTTTACAACCTCCGAGAAAAAAAATAATTGCGTAATCACGCTTTTCCAAAAAAACTTTTACAGCACTCTTATTCTATCATATATTATTATCTAATTCAAATATTTTTCTGCAAAATGCTGTATTTTTTTTCATTTTTTGTCTGAAAATAAGTTTTTTCGGCAGATTTTTTTATGCTCCCACCGCATACATGTTTTCAAATTGCCGACATTTTATAAAAAAATCAACAAATCTTTAAAGAAAACTGCCCAAAAAAACTTTAATTACCGCAGATGAAAGAAAAAAGACAAAATTGCCGCCGTATATTTTCGTATTGCAATTTTATTCAAACCCCTGAATTCAAATCAATAAGACGGCATAAACAAACCAAAAATTAAAATACCGCCTGCAAAA
>JAHZFN010000086.1:0-1225 GCA_019421315.1 Peptococcaceae bacterium
AGATAATAATATTTAATTATAATATTATTATAGATAATAAGCAGGTAATAAGAAGGCTGTAAAATCGGCTGACTTAGACAAATTATCATAATTAAAAGGAACGGAGTTGACAGGAATGTTCTTTTACGACTGGACATTAATTATTCTGATCCCCGGCATTATTATTGCCGCTTGGGCGCAGAGCAGAGTATCTCATAATTTTAATAAGTATTCCAAAGTTTATTCCTCCAAAGGCTACACAGCTTCCCAAGTGGCAAGGATACTTTTGGATTACAACGGTTTGCAGAATATCAATATTGAATTGGTTAAAGGCCGTCTGACAGACCATTACGACCCGCAGAACAAGGTTTTGCGGCTTTCCGACAGCGTGTACGGCAGTCGTTCAGTTGCCGGCATTGCCGTTGCCGCCCACGAATGCGGTCATGCCATTCAAGACAAGGAAAGTTATTCTCCCATGCGGGTGCGCAGTGCCTTGGTGCCTGCTGCCAACATAGGCAATTACGGTTCTTGGATCATTTTGCTGATCGGTATTATCATGGGCAATGCCAATGTTGCCATGGCGGGCGTTATACTGTTCGGCGCAGTTGTGCTGTTTCAGATTGTAACTCTGCCTGTAGAATTTGACGCTTCCAAAAGAGCCTTGGCGGCTTTGGATACGGGCGGTTTTTTCGATGCCGACGAAATGGTGGGTGCTAAAAAGGTTTTGAGTGCGGCGGCTTTGACTTATGTTGCGGCTATGATTACCGCCATCTTGAGTATGCTCAGGCTTGTGCTTATAGCCTTGGGAGCCAACCGAGATTAAAACCTGATAAAAGATATTAATTTAGATATTAATTAAATATAATTTAAGCTGATATTTGGAAGATTAATGACTGAAAACAAAAAAAACAATCAAAAAGGGATAGGCAAGGCTCCCCAAAAACAAAAGAATAAATTTTATAGCCAAAAGAGCAACAACCCCAGAGAAGTTGCTCTTTTGGTGTTGCATAAAGTGGAAAATGAAGGCGCTTTCAGTAATTTGGCATTGAACGGCGAGCTGCAAAAACGCAATTTGACACCTTTGGATAAGGGGTTGGCAACGGAGCTGGTTTACGGAACACTGCGTAACCAAGGTGAAATAGATTATATTTTGAGTTTGTTTTTGACAAAGCCTTTATCTAAGCTGCCTTTGTGGATTTTGCTGATTTTGCGTTTGGGGCTTTATCAAATGCGGCATATGGATAAA
>JAHZFN010000086.1:1262-6053 GCA_019421315.1 Peptococcaceae bacterium
TCCGGGAACGGCAGGGTTGGTAAACGGCACTTTGCGGAACATTCTCCGCAATCCCGAAAAAATTGTTTTCCCTGACCGCAGTAAAAATCCCGCTTTGCATTTGGGCGTCTGCTATTCGCACCCGCTTTGGCTGATTGAACGCTGGCTTCGGGAATACGGCTTTGATGCTGCGGAAAAGCTTTGCGCTTACAATAACAGCGGTTCCAAGCTGTCTTTGCGAACCAACACTTTGAAAATTCAGCGGCAAAAACTGCTTGATTTTTTTGCTTCCCAAGGCATTGCCGCCGAAGCAAGCCCTTTTACGGATGAGGGCATATTGACGGAAAACGCCAAAAATCCCGCTGTTTTGGCTGTAATCAATAAGGGTTTGGCGTATCCGCAGCACGAAAGCTCCATGCTGGCGGCTTTGGCTTTGGCTCCGAAACCGGGCAGCAACGTTTTGGATACTTGTTCCGCCCCCGGCGGCAAAACCACTCATTTGGCGCAGCTGATGAACAATCAAGGCTGTATCAAGGCTTTTGATATACACGAGCATAAAATTGCCTTGATTGAGGCTAACTGCAAGCGGCTTGGCATTGATATTGTGGAGGCGGCGGCAGCCGACAGCCGCAATCTGACGGCGGTTGCCGATGGTTGGGCGGATTACGCTTTGGTTGATGCACCATGTTCGGGTTTGGGGGTTTTGCGAATACGCCCCGACGCCCGATGGCAGAAATCGGCGGAGAGCATTAATGAGTTGGCGGATATTGCTTACGGCATATTGCGGTGCGCCGCCAAAAAAGTTAAGGTCGGCGGCAAAATCCTTTTTTCCACCTGCACGATAACGCACGAAGAAAACATAGATAATATCAACAGATTTTTGCGGGAACATGATAACTATCGGTTGGTTCCAATCGGCGGTATGCCGAAGCAAATTTTTGAAAACGAGGCTTGCTGGCAGATTTTGCCGCAGAAGCATAATCTGGACGGTTTCTTTTTGGCGAAGCTGGAAAGAGTGCGTTGATTTAATAGCATAAGCAATAAAAAACAGGCGGAAAGATTAATACAAAGATTAACATAATTAACATATAAAAATAGAATTAAAGAGGAAATATGGCTAAAGAACAATTACTGGGTTTGACGGAAAGCCAACTGGCGGATTGGTGCAAAGAAAAGGGTATGCCCGCCTTTCGGGGCAAGCAGATTTTTAATTGGCTTCAGCAAAAAAATGTTGATGACTTTGCTTTGATGACCAATCTGCCCAAAAATATGATTGAAAAGCTTAACGATATGGCAAAAATTGCTTTGCCGAAAATTATTCGGGAACAGCTGAGCGGCGACGGTCAGACGGCGAAACTGCTTCTGGAGTTTGCCGACGGCGTTTTGGTGGAAATCGTGATAATGGTTTATCGGCGGGAGCAGAGCAAAAACCGCCGAACCATCTGCATAAGCACGCAGGCAGGCTGCGCCATGGGCTGTAAATTCTGCGCCACGGGTATTAACGGTTTGGAAAGAAACCTGACGGCGGCGGAAATTGTCGCTCAGGTGATTATGGGCAATATTTGGTGTGAAAAGCAGGGTTACGACGGCATAAGCAACATTGTGTACATGGGCATGGGCGAGCCTTTGGCAAATTTGCCCAACGTTTTGCAGAGCATTGCCGTTATCAACCACGAAAAAGGGCTTAATATCGGGCAGCGGCGGATTACTGTTTCCACCTGCGGTCTTGTTCCTCAAATTCGTCTGCTGGCAGAGCATAAGCTGCAAATCGGCTTGGCGGTTTCTCTGCATGCGCCTTCAGACGAAATCCGCAGCCGTTTAATGCCGGTCAATCAAAAATACGGCATAGAAGAACTGCTTGCAGCCTGCGATGACTATACGGAGCAGACAGGCAGACGCATAAGCTATGAATACGCTTTGCTGAAAAATGTCAACGACAGCCCCAATCAGGCGCATCTTTTGGGCAGGCTTTTGCGGGGCAGGCTGGCTCACGTTAATTTAATACCTGTTAATTATGTTGAGGAAACAGGATTTTTTCCCGCTGACAGCGAAAATATAAAACAGTTTTCCGAAATTGTCGAAAGCTACAATGTGGAAGCCACCGTTCGTGAAAAAAAAGGGACGGATATTGACGCTGCCTGCGGTCAGCTGAGAAAACGAGTTAAAGAAATTAATTAAGAGGAATTAATTAAGAAAATTAGTTGATTAATGCTTCAGGCAACAACTGAAGCATAGATATTTATAGTTTTTTTTATTGGCATAATATTGATTTTTTGATTATTTTTTATATTAGGGTAGACGGAGGTGTAAAATGAACATCGGAAATGTTGCTGTTTCGTTGCAGGGAAAGGGAAGAAAAAATAACGAAGACAGCTATTTTGCCGACCCGAACATCGGACTGCTGATTGTATCGGACGGTATGGGCGGTCATAATGCGGGCGAGGTTGCCAGCGCCATGACTGTTCAGCTGATTTCTCAAAAAATTGAAAATGCTTTTAAGGAATATTTGCAGTTGGCGGAAACCACTCTTGATACTCCCCGTTTAAATCCGGAGCTGATTATCAAAAACGCCATTGATTTTGCCAACAGCAAAATTTACGAAACCGCAAAAACGGATAAAACCAAAAAGAACATGGGCGCCACGGTTACTTTGGCATGGTTTGTCAACGGCGCAGTCTACATAGGTCATGTCGGTGACAGCCGTGCTTATTTTTTCGGCGAGGATGTGAAGCTGGTTACCAGAGACCATTCTGTGGTCGGTGAGCTTTACCGAGGCGGCAGCATAACCAAAGAGCAGGCGCAGCGCCACCCCAACAAGCATATGCTTTTGCGGGCTTTGGGTGTGGAAGAAACTGTCCGCACCGATATTTTCGGTATGACATGGCAGACGGGAGACTGTCTTCTGATTTGTTCCGACGGTTTGTACGGAGCTTTTGATATAGAAAGCGTTTTGGCGCAGATAGACGTTACAAAAGACAAAAACGAAATTCTCAACGCCTTGGTTAAGATGGCAGTCGATTACGGCAGCAAGGATGATATTACAGGCATTTTGGCTTGGCAGTCCGCTCTTGACACAGCGAATTTTCGGGAGGTGTAAAATATGAAAGGCGCTATTTTTCACAATAGATACGAGATTTTAGATGTGCTGGGCGCCGGCGGCACAGCCATCGTTTACAAAGCCAGAGATATAGTATTAAACCGTTTGGTAACTTTAAAAATTTTGCGTGAGCAATATGCCAACGACGATCAGTTTGTCCGCCGCTTTAAGCACGAAGCGCAGGCGGTAGCTTGTCTTTCCCATCCCAATATTGTCAGCATTTACGATGTGGTTTTCGACAGCGACAGTCATTATTTGGTTATGGAATATGTCGAAGGCTGTACCTTGAAGCAGTATTTGGAACAAAAAGGCTCTCTGCCCGTCAACGAAACTCTTTACATTATGCACCAGCTTTTGGATGCGTTGGATCATGCGCACAAGCATAATGTAATTCACCGAGATATTAAACCCCATAACATTTTGCTGGACGCCAACATGAACGTCAAGGTTACGGATTTCGGAATTGCCGTTGCCATCAGCGATATTACCCAAACCTACACCAAGGATATTATGGGTTCCGTGCATTATATGTCACCGGAGCAGGTTAAGGGCATTGCCATAACCAGCGCCACCGATATTTATTCCGCAGGCGTTGTTATGTACGAAATGTTGACGGGAACATTGCCTTTCGGCGGCGAAAATGCCATCAGCGTTGCTATGCAGCACGTGCAAAACGAAGTTACGCCGCCTCACCAGATAAACCCCGCCATCCCCATGGAGCTTTCCTATGTGGTTATGAAAGCGATGCGCAAGGAACCTGCCATGCGGTTTGCCAGCGCCAAGGAAATGCAGACGGCGTTGACCAATCCTGCGCCTTATGTGGGCAGCGGCACGGCAGGCAGCGCAGTTTTCGGGTCGACGGCCTCCGATATGAATACTAAAACCATGAGCAACGTTATGACGGACGGCAATGCTGTTCAGGCTCAGCCCGAACCCGAACCGGAACCGCCGAAAAAACGCGGTTTATCTTCTTTGATTTTTGATGAAGTCGAAGTTGACGAAAACGGTAACGAAATCAGCGGCAAATCTAAGGGCAGACAAAGACAGAATCCCAAGCCGCAAAAAAGCGGCGGAAAAAACAGCAAGATGATTGCTTTGGTTGTGGCGGCGCTTTTGGTAATCTGTTTGGGCGCTTTTGCAGGCGTTAAGCTGTTCGGCGGCGGCGAAGCCGTGGAAATGCCCAACGTTGTGGGAGAACAGCTGGAGGACGCCGTTAAAACATTGGACGATCTGAATATTAAATACACTGTGGTTTATAAAACCGCCGATGAAATCGGTGACGGTACGAAAGAATATGCCGAAAATGAAGTTGTCGAACAAAGCGTTGAAGCGGGAACGGAAATCAAAACGGGCAAAACCGTCAAAATTACTGTTTGCTCAGGCTCGGGACCTGTTGAAGTTCCCAACGTTGTGGGTGACAATTTGGATACGGCAAAAGCCAAATTGCTGGAAGCAAACTTGGAGGTTGTAATCGAAGAAAAAGAAAGCGACCAAGAAGCCGGAACTGTTATTGAACAAAGCCTGAAAGCAGGCTCCGAAGCCCAAAAAGGCGACAAAATTACCATCACCGTCAGCAAGGCGGCTCAGGTAGAGGTTCCCAGACTGGAAAGCCTGGCTTTGGAAGATGCCAAAGCGCAGTTGGAAAGCCGCGGTTTGAAGCTGGGCAGCACAACTCAGAAAAACAGCGATTCCTATGGTGCCAATCAGGTTATGTC
>JAHZFN010000086.1:6063-6402 GCA_019421315.1 Peptococcaceae bacterium
CGGCGGTTGATGTTGTTGTAAGTTCGGGACCGGCTGTTAAAAAGACCACGATTCCCGTAAGCTACACGATTCCCGATGACGGAGCGGATCACAGCGTCAGAATTGTTGTTACTGATGATACGGGCAGCTCCACAGTATACGAAAACACCTTAAAAGGCGGCGATACTGTCAGCCAAAAAGTAACCATTACAGGCAACGGCGTGGCGGAAATTATTGTTGACGGCAACGTTGTTTACAGCAGGGAGGTCTAAATGACCGAGTTGAATAAGGGGGTAGTCGTTAAGGCTCTGGGCGGTTTTTACTTTGTCAGCGACGGCGAAAAAACGTATACCTGCAAAA
>JAHZFN010000087.1:0-2177 GCA_019421315.1 Peptococcaceae bacterium
GCCGCAGAAATCCCTTATCATCTCAACAGAGTTACAATTAACAGCGCCTACGGCTACATCGGCGGCGACCGCAGCGGTTCAACGGAAAACACGGAATTTATCGCCAAAACTCTGCTGAAAAACGGCGCAACCTATGTTCCGTATGACGTTATCCAACAGTTAAGCCTCTCCGAGCAAAATATTTTCCAAAATATCAGCTTGGAAATAACCGACAAAAACAGCAATGAACCCAATCTGTGCGGCACAAAATACAAAAGCGAAAATGCGAATTTTTCCCTCAATCTGCCTTTAAGCTGGTGCGGCAAATACATTGTCAAAGAGCAAAACAACCAAGTAATTTTCCTGCAAAAGGCTTGTTACGAAAAATACGGCGACGGCTACGGTATGTTATTTTATATCGAAACCGTTGCGGGAAAAGCCACAAACGAGCAAATTGAGGGGGACGCAGGTAACCGCAGTGTGATTTTGCAAACGGAGCAATACACCTATATTTTAGGCAAGCCCACCGAAGTTCAGTTTCCTTTGATAACGGACGAAAAAACGGGCGACACAAATCTTGCCGAAGCAGACCGAGCCATGGGCGCGGAATATGATAAAATGGCGGCGGCAATCGACAGCCGTATTGCCCCCACCATCAGTGCAAATGTTAATTTCACACCCGCCGAAAACACAGCAGCTGAAAATACAGGCGAACAGCAAATCAAAAATACGATCAATGACTTTGCCGCCGCTTTTGCAAACGCCGACTATCAAACCATGGAAAAATACTGCACCGCCCAATGTGTGGAAACCTTTTTTCACCCCGATAATGTCAACGGCATAGAAAAGGCGGAAATTATCAACCTGGAAATCAATCCTTTGGAATACGCCAAATCCTCCAACGATTTCAACGTTTTGGTAACGGTTCGTTTTGTTGCCTCGGAAAATTCCTCCCTCTACAACGGCTCAAAAGAACCGCAGACAACCAGCTTTTACATTCAGCTTCTGCGCCAGGCAGACGGCAGTTACTTAATCAATGCTTTTTCCACAGGTCTTTAAATTCCAAAGCCTATCAACTTTATATTATATAATTAAAAAAAACACTGCACAAATTTTGTGCAGTGTTTTTTTTGATTAATATCTGTTTTTATTCCAAGAAATCCGGTATATCCAATTTTTTTCAGCGGCAAAGCCGCTTTTGTCAACTGTAATTTTGACATCGCCCGCCTTTTTGGTTTGCTCGGAGCTTTGCCAACACTCCCTGCTCAAAAACCAACACTCGTTATCCAGCAAAACCCCGTCATATCTGAGCTCCGCTTTTTTCAAGGTTCCTTCCGAAGCAAAGCCGCATTTTTCAAGAATTCTGCCGCTTCTTTTGTTATACGGAAAACAATAGGCGCTTATACCTTCCAGATGAAGAACTTCAAAGCCGCAGACCGCAACAGCCTGCGCCGCCTCCGTCATCAATCCCCTGCCCCAGCATTCCCTGGCAAGAGCGTAACCCAACATCAAAACCTTGTCATACTGCCTTTTGGGGTCGGGTATCAAGCCTATGGAACCGACCATTTTGTTGTTTTCTTTCAAAACAATGCCCCAAACATTTTCCTTGTTCAAAAAAACTTCTTTCATAATTTTTCTTGTTTCGGCAAGGTCGGCGTGAGGTTTCCAACCGGCATGAGGTCCGACATCGGAATTTCTGCAATATTCAAAGGTATCCTGCGTGTCCTCCTCAATAATATGTCTTAACAGCAGCCTTTCCGTTTCAATTTTAATTTTCATCTTATTCCAATCTTTATTTTTGCTATATCTTAATATCTGATTTTAATAATAACAGGCAGTAAAGCCAAATCACCTTTGACTTTACTGCCAATTATGTTTTTAAAACTTATTTGCCTTTTTTATAAGGTTTTTCATCGTTGAATTTCTTTTTGAAATAACCATCGGCACAGTACAAAGCGGCACAGGGATTATGGCCTGTTGCTCTGTCCTTCACGGCAAGCATTGTAATGGGAGCATCGGAGAATTTTGCCGCATAGCGGAAGAACATGGAGTCATGGCCGACACAAAGACCGAGCACTACAAACAAATCCACATTTTCGTCTGCCAAAAATTTAGCCTGGGCGATAGGGTTACAGCAGGGTTCAAAGCCGCCCGGTTTCAGCTTGCTTTCCTCAGGCACACCAAATTCTGTTTTGTCA
>JAHZFN010000087.1:2187-3087 GCA_019421315.1 Peptococcaceae bacterium
CGCCGTTTTTACAGCAGATGGATTCAACGTGAATATCGTTGAACTTTAAAATGTCGGCAAAAACCTTGGCTTCGTTTTTCAAACCGACGCAAAAAGCCAAGCCGACCTTTTGATATTTCATACGTTTACAAAGTTCAATAATTTCACGAACACGATTCCAGTTGCAGTAGCCGTCCTTTTCAATCAAAGCGCACTGTTTGAAAAATTCCGCATATTCAGGTCTTTTGTATTCGGGAATTAAATCAGCGTATTTTTCCCTTTGGCGCATGGGACAGTTTTTCGGCATTTTTTCCAATTCGTTGGTGCGGCAAGCAAAAACCGCACAGTTTGCACAAGTCAACATTCAAACAAACATCCTTTCTTCGTTACTTAATTATAATAATTTCATGTTTTATGATATAATTTTTTATTTCGGATTTTGCAAATTTATACGGCGGGATTTCGTCCGTTTTATCTTCTTATATCCTTATTTTTTATCTCCTTGCCGTCAAATAGCAAATTTGGATGACGGCAGTTTCCAAAACATCTTTGATGCCTGCGGCAACGCCTGTTTTGCTCTTTTTATCCGCCTGCAAAAGAATTTCCAAAGCCAGCTTCAGCTGACGTTCGGTATAACGCCGAGCCTGCCGCAGAGCCTTTTCGATTACAAAGGCGCTGTGTTTGCCCGTCATATCCATGATCATTTTCAGGCTGTAACCGCGGGACTGTAAATTTTTTGCCATCAAAACGGTTCGGAAATGCCCTGCCAAAAGAGGAATGACAGTGTATTCGTTTTCTGTCAAAAGAAGTTGGCGCAGCATCTCCAGACTGATTTCAAGATTTCCCTCCGCCACCTTGTCTATCATCTGAAAAATATTGGCGGTTGTGTTTTTGCAGGTCAAAACGTCTATGTCGCGCAGA
>JAHZFN010000087.1:3097-8069 GCA_019421315.1 Peptococcaceae bacterium
CTTGTAACATTCCAGCTTGTCCAGCTCCTGCATAGCAAAAGAACAGCTGTAACCGCAGTTAAAAAGGAATTGCTTTTTGGCGTCGCTTCGCATAACCAGTTTTTTGTCCGCCAAAACCGTATCCAGCCAGCGCACGGCGTCGTTGTTTTTCAAAGGCGCAAATTCCGCCAAAACGCCGTTTTGGGCAACGGCTTTGCTCAACCGTTTCACCTTGTTGATTTTTTCACCGCCGATAAAAACCAAGCAGGTTGTGGGTGAGGGATTTTTCAAATAATCTATCATCTCGTCAATACCCACCTGACTGCTTTCTTCGGCAGCAGTTTCTCCGTCATCGCTGTTTTTTTTGGCGGTGGCAAACCACGCGGCGTTTTCCACCAAAATCAGTTTTTTTTCGGCAAAAAAAGGCAGCATATTCGCCAACCCCACAATTTCCCGCAGATTGACGGCAGAGCCATCCACCCTGTCCAGATTAAAGGAATTAGCTCCGTCGGGAGCGATTGCCTCCTCCAGGCAAGCCAAAGCGGAATTCAAAAGAAATCTTTCGGCGCCGTAAAACAGATAAGCGGGAGCTATCATGCCTTTGGCAACGTCATTTTTAATTTTCAAATACATATTCCGCCCCCCTGCAAACCGTATGAGTTTTATTGTCTACATTTAATATTATAAAGTATAGACGTTTTTTTTACAACATTAAAATTTTCGGTTGAATTCTGCCAACCCATATGCTGAATTTTGCCGAGCCTCAATCTGCCTCTTGCTCGGCATATGTTTGAAATTCCCCAGTCTTGCCGTCGCTGGTAATCTTAACGGAGCCGTCAATGTCGGTGCGGAAAACCTTAACACCGCGGTTTTGCCAATAAGCAATAATATCGGAATAAGGATGACCGTAGCTGTTGTCTTTGCCAACGCTTATCATGACAGCCTGCGGCGAAAAAGCAGCGTACCAGTTTTCGTCGAAACTGTTTTTACTGCCGTGATGCGGAATATGCAGAACCTCAATCTGCGACCAATCTTCATCCCTTGCCAAAAGCTCCGTTTGCTCGTCGCCCTGCAAATCGCCGTCCAACAAAATATCAAAATCACCGTAACTTACTTTCAGCACCAAAGAACCCTCATTGACATTGTCCGATGTAAAAGCAGTGTCATAGTCCGGCGCAATCACCTTAACAGTAACCTTGCCGCCCAAATCAATCACATCTCCCGATCCCAAATAATCAACATTCACATTGCGGTTTTCTGCCAAAGCCAGCAGCTGCTTTTGCAGGGTATTATCACCGTAATCCTTGTGCATTGCCAAATTATCCACCTTCAGCTGATCAACAACGGCAAACAAACCGCCGATATGGTCGGCATCTGGGTGCGTATTTATGCAGTAATCAAGGCGATTGATACCCAGCGCCTTTAAATACGGCATAACCACATATTGTCCTTTGTCCGTAACGTTCATGGTACTGCCGCCGCCGTCAACCAAAGCGTAATGACCGTCATAACCGATCAAAATGCTGTCGCCCTGCCCCACGTCAATGTAATTCACGAAAAAATCCTTGTCCTTAACAAATGTGGGCAGCAGTAAAACGGCAAATGCCGCCAGCAAACAGCAAAGCCCCAGCCAAAATTTTCTTTTGTTCATAACTCATACCAACTCATCTTCACAAAATTTATTACCTATATTATATTTATTTATTATATTTATTATATTATATTTATTATATTTTTTATTCCTAAACTTATCTTCCAAACCTATCCGCAGGCTGTTTTTTAAGACAGCTGCGGTTTTTGGCTTGTATCTTCGCCGTCTACACCTTTACCTGATGAATTTCTGCGGCAATCCGACCAGAAATAATAAGCCAAAGCCAGAAGCGCATAACACAAAAGCACCGCCGCCAAAGACGGCTTGCAAACGCCCAGCCAGCTTCCGGGTAAATTGGATGCCCAAAGGCTCAGCTTATAAATGATTTCCGCCACAAAACCGGCGATCAGCAAAAAGAACGAGCTGAAGCCGACCAAAGAAAACAGCATTCCCAAAAAGGCGAAAACTACCACAAAACCCGCCAGAAAAGTTGCCAAAGGCGAGATTATCAACCCGGCCAGTGTCAAAACGTTGAAGTAATAGGCAACCAACGGAGCCGTCATAATCTGCGCCGAAAGCATCGTTGCCAAAGCCGTGGATTTGACAAAACGCCGCCATAAATTGCAGGTAAAAAGCAAGGCGAAAGTTGCCAGAAAAGAAAGCTGAAAACCGATATTGCAAAGAGCATACGGTTCCAAAATTACGCAGATGAAAGCGGCATAAACCAAAGCCGCCTTGGCGCTGTAATTTTCGTAATAAATAACGGAAGCAACCGCCAAAAGCCCCATGATAACGGAGCGAATGACAGAAAAAGCAAAACCGCACATCGCCGCATAAAAGAGCGTAAAGACGGCAACCAAAAACAATTGGACAAATTTCGGCAGACGAAATTTCCGTTTCAGCAAATTAAGGATTGCCATAACGAAAGCGATCACAAAGCCGATATGCAAACCGCTGACCGCAAAAACATGGGCGATACCCGTCTGCGAAAGAACGTTTGAATCATAGCTTGTCAGCAGAGATTTGTCGCCGAAAGCCAATCCCCGCAGAAGCTGTTGCTGCTTTTGGGGTAAATCCTCCATACTCAAATATAAATTTTCCTTTAAACGCACAATATATTTGCCGACAGGGTTTCCCTGCTCCATACCGAGGATTTTCAATTCGCCCGACATCGCCTGCAAATAAGCGCTTGCACCCATATCCCGCAGATAATTTTTGTTGCTGTTGGCATATGGATTTTGCGCCTCGTTATTGCCGCGGACAGTGCCGATCAGATGAATTTCATCGTCCTTTTTAATTTCACAGCCATAAACGCTGACCAAAACCTTGCCGTTCCAGCCGTCTGTCGTCGTACCTTTCAAAAGAAAAACGCTGTGATCTTCGCCCATATCAATGGCGGAAATATCTTTCAGATAATTTTGTTTTTGAACGACAACCTCCGTTACTTTGCCGTCCATTTCCACAGCCCTGCCCTCCTCATAAGGGAAGCTACCGATTTCCGCCCCGTAAACTCCGCACCAAAAGCACCCCATGCAAAAAGCCGCCAATAAAAGCAATTTGAATTTTTTGCCGAACAATGCCACGGCAATCACCAAAAAGGAGACAATAAGCAAAGGCAGAAAAAGCTTTTCGGGAAGACCCAACCCGCAGACAACGCCGTCTCCCAGCAAAAACGCCAGCATAACGGCGGCAACCAGATAAATATCCGTCCAATCTGCCGCCCGTTTAAACAGTGATTTGATCTTTAAATTTGTCATAGGTCTTTTCTCCGATACCTTTTACCGCCAGTATATCTTCCGTCCTGTTAAAACCGCCGTGCTTTTCCCTGTAATCAATAATCGCCTGCGCTTTGGTTTCGCCGATACCCTCCAATTCCGTCAGCTTTGCCAAATCAGCCGTGTTAATATTGATTTTATCACCATCGGAATTGTCGGAATTATCGGAGCCTTCGGCGTTTTCCGAACCGTCGGCGTTCGCTTCTTCAGCACCGCCCGTTTCATTGGCAAGCCATACCGCAGCATCAACGGGATTGTTGACATCCTTTATGTAATAACAATCGCCCTGCTGCAATTTATGCGTAAATTCAAAATCGCTTATATCGCCGTCGGGAGTAACGTTGACATATTCAATCAGTTCACGCAGAGAGGTACTGCCGCTGACACTGAAATAGCCTGTTTTATCGGCGCAGCCTTCCACCTTAACCACCAAATCCGTTGAAGCAACGGGGTTATCAAGGCTGTCTGTCTGCACAATGCTGCTTGCCTCCGCCACATCGGTCAGAGGCTTGCCGTCCAAAAATCTGGCGTATTTCATGCCGGCGCCGAACATCAAAAGCGCCAAAACCACCATCGCCACAACAGCTTTCTTGTATTTGCTTTTATCCGACAGCAAGCTGTTTTTAATAGAATAGTCGGCGGCGTCCCCCTCCGGTTCTTCCTCCTCTTTTGGCATTTCCTTATCTTCTTGATTCAATTTTCTATTCAAATTTTTGTTCAGTTTTTTGTTCAATTTTCTATCCGATTTATTTAACATATTATCCATCCGTCTTTCTAAAAAAATTAAAAATATTCTCTAAATAAAATTCGATATTAGCCAAATATAAAAAATTTTCTGCTTGTAACCCTAAATTTTTTTTGATTGTCAGCATATGCAATCAAAAAAACCGGAAAATCACCCCGCTTTTTAAATATAGTCCAAGACCATCTTCAGCTTCAACAAATAGATTTTTCCGAAACAATATTTCAGTGAAAATCATCTACAATTTTATTTTACTACTTTCATACGCAAATTCAACACAAAACCAACAAAATCGGACAAATTTTTTTATTTTTTTCGGAATAAAAAGCAAAAAATCCCCCAATAATATAATCAAACAAAAAAACAAGGAGATTTTCGACCATGAGTATGATTAACGTTTATTCGGAAATCGGCAAACTGCAAAAGGTGCTTTTGCACCGCCCCGGCAAAGAGCTGGAAAACCTGACGCCCGCCATGCTGGAAAGACTGCTTTTTGACGATATTCCTTATTTAAAATCGGCGCAGGAGGAACACGATGCCTTTGCCGAAACACTGCGCAATAACGGCATTCAAATTTTATATTTGGAGGATTTGGCAGCAAATTCTTTGATTGACGAGGAAACCAGAGAAAGCTTCATCAATGAATTTTTACAGGAATGCGGAGTTCACAGCAAAAAAATCCGCCGGTCTCTCAAAGAATATTTCAGCGACTTTAACAATGAAGAGTTGGTCTGCAAGCTGATGTCGGGGGTGCGTGTCAAAGATTTGACAAACTACACCTCAACAGGGTTGCAGGAATTGGTATACAGCCACTACCCCTTTGTTTTGGATCCTCTGCCCAACCTTTATTTCACCAGGGATCCTTTTGCCACCATCGGCAACGGC
>JAHZFN010000088.1 GCA_019421315.1 Peptococcaceae bacterium
CAGAACAACGTCGCATTGCCGCAAAACCTCGTTTATATCGCCGTAACCCCAGCTGCCTGCGGAAATGATATTACGGTCCTTGTCGTTGCCGACATCAAAATTCAGCTCATAATCATCTTCTGGGTGAATAACGGATTTATTATCAACTGCCTGTTCAAAATCAAGAACAGGCTCAAAAACTTCATATTCAACTTTGATTAAGCGAACTGCCTTGGCGGCGTTTTTTTCGGTATCTGCCGCCACAACCGCCACAGGATCGCCCACATAACGCACATATTCGTCCAGCAAATGCCTGTCCAATGGGCTGGGTTCGGGGTGCGTCTGCCCTGCCGCCGTGAAGCGGGGACCGTCAAAATCCTTATACGTCAAAACACATTCCACGCCGGGAACCAACATGGCTTTGGAAGTATCAATACTTTTGATTTTGGCAAAAGCATAAGGGCTGTGCAGCAGTTTTACTTTCAGCGCATTGGCGGGAGCAATGTCCTCGGTATAAACAGGTCTGCCCAAAAGCAAGGAATCGGCGTCTGTTTTTCTGACTGCCTGATGAACATATTTCATTACTCTGCCGCCTCCAAATATTTTTTGATTGACCGCATTTGGCTCATGTAGCCTGTACAGCGGCACAAATTGCCTGCCAAATAGCGGTTGATTTCATCTTCTGTGGGTTTAACAAGCTCTTTTTTCATGGCAATCACAGTCATGATCAAACCGGGACTGCAAAAGCCGCACTGCTCCGTCCCTTCGTTGCCGAAAATAACGGCAAGCTTTTGCACCTCGTCCTGCACGCCTTCAATGGTTGTAATATGCTTGTTTTGGCATTTTGCCGCCAAAACGGAACAGGAAAGCACAGGACTTTCCTCAAGCCAAACGGTGCAAAGCCCGCAGTTGGTGGTATCGCAGCCTTTTTTGACGCCTAAATATCCCAAAGAACGCAGTAAATCATAGAGCACTGTATCCGCCGAAATTTCAGGCGTGTGTATTTTATTATTAACGAAAATTTTTATTTTCATGATAATTCCTTATTTATATTCAACATTCAACTTTTATATTTGTCTTTTACAAGTATGAGCTTTTTTATTTTTTAATTTGCAAATCCGCAAAGCATTTTTCCAGCAAATCGACGGCTATAATTTTGCGGTATGCCGCCGAAGCCCGCATATTGGAGCCGTAACTGAAAGATGCCGCAATTTTTTCAGCGCTTGTATCGGCGGCGAAAAGCTTGGTTTTGGCAACGGCAGGTCTGGCGCCCACAGCAACCCGAATTTCGGAATTGCTTCTGCAAACTGCCGCATTAAGCGCCGATAAATCGGTCGCCGTCGGTTTATATGCCGCAAAAGAAACTTTTTGCTTAGCAGGAATAATTATCTCTTTCAACAAATCTTTTTTCATTTGCCTGCCAAGATATTCCGACAGCGCCATTTCACCCGCAAGCTCAAAACAAACACGGGCATTCAATGCCGAAAGCAATGTTATTATATCGGAAAAACCGTGTTTCAAAAAGACGTTGCCGCCGATTGTCGCTGTATTTCGGAACTGCACGCCGACAATTTTCGACAGCAATTCGGCAAAAACGCCGCCGTAATTCTCTGCCAAAATATTCGACAGCTCAACTTTGCGCAAAGGCGTGCAGGCACCGATTTTCACCGAGCCGTTTTTTTTCTTGATATAATCAAGCCCCAAATCGGTAATATCAATCAAGCTGTTATAACTGCCCCTGCTCAAACGCAGCCACATATTGCCCGCTACAATTTTGTTTCTTTTGCTTTTGCTTAAAGCCTCGCCTGCTTCCCTGCAGCTTTGGGCTTTAAGATAATCTCTGGCATTATACATTTTTTTCTCCCACATTTCCTAAAAACAGACATAGTCATACAGATATATTATACTATCAATTCACCCGATAATACAAGTGTTTTGTCGGATAAATTGCAGAAGTAAAAATCTCCGCCGCCGAAACAATGTTAATTCTAACAAAATAATCCACCAAAGCGGCTTTTTCTCAATGGCATTTAAACAAATTTATTTATCAATTTATTTATCATTTGAAATATTTTACTAATATAAAAAAAAACGCCGACAACGGATTGAATGCCGTTGTCGGCGTTTTAATATTGTTTTAGCTCTAACTATGGCATTTCATCGTTAAGGAAATGCGTTTTTTATCTGTATCAACGCTCAAAATTTCAACATTTACCACATCGCCTACCTGCAAAACCTCGGATGGGTGCTTGATATAGCGATCGGTAATCTGGGAAATATGCACCAAGCCGTCCTGATGAACGCCGATATCCACGAAAGCACCGAAATCCGTTACGTTGCGGACAGTGCCTTTCAAAACCATGCCCGCCTTTAAATCGTTCATATCCATGATGTCGGAACGCAGCATCGGCGGCGGCAGCTCATCACGCAGATCACGACCCGGTTTTGCCAACTCCTGCAAAATATCTTCCAAGGTGGGAACACCGATACCGCAGGCTTCGGCGACCTTGCTTTTGCCGTATTCTTTAACCTGCTTCTGCAAATCTGCCATATTAATAGCGCTGAATTTTTTTAAATCATAACCAAACATCTGCAAAAGCTCTTTGACAGCGGCATAAGATTCGGGGTGGACGCCTGTGTTATCCAACGGATTTTTAGCATCGGGAATACGCAAAAAGCCTGCGCACTGCTGAAATGTTTTCGGTCCCAGCTTGCTGACTTTTTTCAGTTGAGTTCGGGAAGTGAAGGAACCCTCGTCCTCCCTGTATTTTACGATATTCTTGGCAATAGACGGCGAAAGCCCTGCAATATATGTCAGCAAAGAAGCAGAAGCGGTGTTTAAATCCACACCGACTTTGTTTACGCAATCCTCAACAACACCCTCCAAAGCCTCATCCAGTCTTTTGGGCGGCATATCATGCTGATACTGTCCCACACCGACACTCTTGGGGTTAATTTTCACCAGCTCCGCCAAAGGGTCCTGAAGCCGTCTGGCAATGGAAACGGCACTGCGCAGAGAAACATCATAATCGGGAAATTCTTCCGCACCCAATTTTGAGGCGGAATAAACGGAGGCCCCCGCTTCGTTTACCATCATATACTGTACCTTTTCGGGAATTTCATTGATTAACTCCGCAATGAAAATTTCACTTTCCTTGGAGGCGGTGCCGTTGCCTATGGCTATAATTTCCACACCGTAGATTTTTATCCATTCGGTAAGAATATCTTTGGCTTCTTGGATTTTTTTCTGCGGCGGTGTCGGATAAACCACGCCGACATTCAAAACCTTGCCCGTTTCGTCAACAATGGCAATTTTGCAGCCCGTGCGATAAGCGGGGTCAAACCCCATGGCAACCTTGCCTTTAATTGGCGCCTGCATCAGCAAAGATTTTAAATTCATACCGAAAACCTTGATTGCCTGCTCACAAGCGGCGGCCGTCAAATCCGAACGAAATTCCCTTTCGATTGACGGGAAAATCAAACGGTTATAGGCATCTTCAACTGTTTTGTCCATTAAATCTGTATAGATTGTATTGTCGTAAATAAAAGGCTCGGAAAGATGATAAGTGGCTTCGTCCGCATCCACATCAACTTTAACTTTCAGCAAGCCCTCTTTTTCGCCTCTGTTAATTGCCAAAATTCGATGGCTGGGGATTTTTTGCAGCGGCTCGGTGTAATCGTAATACATATTGTAAACGGAATCCTCATCTGTTGCACCGCAAACTTTCAGCAGTCCAGTTTTGGCGGTAAATTTACGCAGTATATCCCTGCCTTCGGCGCTGTCGGAAATTTTTTCGGCAATAATATCGCAGGCACCCTGCACAGCGTCGGCAACAGTTTCCACACCTTTTTCGAGGTTGACATAAGCTGCGGCGATTTCCTCCACTGTACCCGTCGTTTCTTTTTGTGCAAAAATAATATCTGCCAAGGGCTGCAAACCTTTTTCTTTGGCAACAGTAGCTCTCGTTCTCTTTTTTTGTTTATACGGACGGTAAATATCCTCCAGCTTTGCCAGTGTATCGGCATTTTGAATGGCAGACATAATTTCATCCGTCATCTGCTCCAGCTCTGTGATATGAGCGATGATTTCTTCTTTGCGTTTTTCCAAATTCCGCAGATAATTCAGGCGGTCGCTGAGATCACGCAAAACCTGGTCGTCGCAGGAGCCTGTCATTTCCTTGCGGTATCTGGCGATAAAAGGAATGGTGTTGCCTTCGTCCAAAAGCGTAATAATATTATTTAGATGATTGGTTTTTATATCAAATTCCTTTTGTAAAATGTTAATAATTTCCATTAAAAATCTCCCGTGAAATAATTCTTTCAGCATTATCTTAAATAAATTGTCTGAACTAAACGTTATGTCTTTATAAATAATTCTGCTTTTATGTCACCAAACCTGCTTAAAAAAATTTTTTATTTTAACTTTTGTTTGCATATTTTAAGCATTATGGGTCAAAATAAATTTTGTAATATCAATTACAAAATTTTTGTTTAATAATATAACGGAGGTAATTTAACATGAAAAATTCTGCTATCCAATGCACTGTTACTCAATGCAAACACAACTGCGGCAATGAACATTACTGCTCTTTGAGCGCCATTCGTGTAGGCACACACGAAAGCAACCCCACAATGGTTGAATGCACAGACTGCGAATCCTTTGAATTGAAATAACCTCGGATAAACTGAGTTATATCAATCCAACCGATATTTCAAGTTAAATCACAGCAAAAAAAACAGGCGAGCACTGCAATTCTTGCCTGTTTTTTTATATTTGACAAATTAAAAATCAAGTGTTAATATCAGGCGGTTTTTGGTCGGGCATACTCGGCGGCTCTTCCGCAAACAATGTTTTTTTGAATTTTCGGCGGAAAAATTCGCCGTTGGCAATCATGGCAAACCAACCCAAAAGAGAACCCAGACAAACTGCAAGAATTCCCATTTTGCCAACCAGGAGATATGTGCCGCTGACTCTGGTTGTCATGGAAAGTATTGTGCTGATAATGGTAATTTTCGGCTTGCCGATACCACGGAAATAGCCTTGATACATCTGGTTAATTCCCGCAAAGAAATACAGGAACGCCATAACCCGCAAATACGTTACGCCTGTTTCCAATGCGGTGGGAGAAATATCGGCTATGAACAGAGGCACCAGTTTGGGTGATAAAGTAAATAATACCACACAAATCAAAAAATCGTAACATAAAGTAATGACCGTACCCACTTTCATGGTTGTTTTAACCATTTTTTTATCATTTGCCCCCATATTTTTGGCACAAAGGGCAGATGCGGAAGATGAAACACCATCTCCCGGCGCCAAAGCAAAGGATTCAATCTTGGTTGCCGCATCATAACCTGCAATTACGCTGACACCGAAACCGTTGACTGCCCCCTGAATCAAAAGCTTGCCGGCATAAAGAAAAGTTTGCTGAACAGCCGAGGCACTGCTGTACGGAATGAGTTCTTTAATACAGCTTTTATCTATAACCAAATCTTTCGGTTTGAACGCCAAAAGCGGTTGTGTTTTATACAAATAAACAATGCAGACCAGAGCGGAGATTCCTTGGGAAAGCGCCGTGGAAACACCTGCGCCGAATGTATTCAATCCCAAACCGCCGACAAAGAATATATCCAAACCGATATGAATTACAGAAGCTGTCAAAAGCGCATAAAGAGGAATTTTGGAAAGCCCCAGCGACAGCAAAGCCGAAGAGCTGTAATTATAGATAAAAGTAAAAATCAAACCGATAAACACAGGCAAAAGATAGCTGTATGAATACGGAATAATTTCATCGGGGGCTTGGGTCAGCCGCAGGATACTTTTGGCAAAAATAATACAGATCAAAGAAATTGCAACAGTAAAAATCATGCCGCCGCAAAGAGCGGAGGATGCTGTTCGTCTGTACTGCTCCTTGTCGCCATGGCCCAGCTTATTGGAAAGCAAAACCGTAATGCCTATGCCTATACCGTATAAAAAAAATACCAATAAATTCATGATCGGGTTGGCAGCGCCGATGGCGGCAAGGTAAGTTTCACCGCATATTCTGCCGACAATCAAGGAATCAATGGTATTATACAGCTGCTGCAGCAAGCTGCTTGCCATCAAAGGCAAGGCAAATTTAATAATGGTCAACGTGGTTTTTGAAGCGTGCATTTTAAGAACAACCTTCTGCTTTCAAATAAGTTTTTTGGGTTAATCTGTAATAACCCTTATATTTTATAATAACAAATTTTTCCTTATAAATAAACCTCCCTTTTGCCCGCAAAATCACAAATAAAACAAAATGCCTGTTAAAAAACTTGAATTAATTTAACTTTTTCTGTTCACTAAAAAATCATCCTGAGGAAGTTTTTTGACAATTATTGAAATTGCCAAAAGTTTTCTGAATATTCAAGTTTTCAAAAAGCACAATAACTGCCATTATCTCCTCCCTATTACGCTATCTATATTATCGCCGATACCGTTTTTTTAAACAGCAGCCGGGAATTTATTCTTTTTTTCTGTAAAAAATGTAGATGAATGAAGGCAGCCGTTGCATTATTATTTCGACATTCGGCAATTTTCCGCAAAAAAAATCCCCCTCGGCATTCTCTGTACGCCACAGGGGGATTGATTTGCAAAAATTATTCAACTCATATATTTATTTTTTAAGAACATCGCAGACTTTTTCGGCAATATCCGCCGCTGTCAGGTGATATTTTGCCAAAAGCTCTGCGGGCTTGCCGCTTTCGCCAAAGGAATCCAAAACGCCGATTCTGCCCATAGGAACAGGAGCGTTTTCCGCCAAAACTTCGGCCACGGCAGAACCCAAACCGCCCATAACGGTTGCTTCTTCTGCCGTTACAACGGCGCCGCATTTTTTAGTCATATCTATAACCAGCTGTTCGTCGAGAGGTTTAATTGTGTGCATATCGACAACGGCTGCGTCTACGCCTTTTTCCGCCAAAATTTTGGCAGCCTTAAGGGCTTCCTGCACCATCAAACCGCAGGCGAAAACAACTGCATCCTTGCCGTCCCGCAAAACAATGCCTTTGCCGATTTCAAAAGGCGTATCTTCGGCGGTAACTGTTTCCACAGCCAGTCTGCCCAAACGCAAATATGCAGGTTTATCATATTCCGCCAACGCCTTAACCGCTTTAGCGGCTTCAGGTCCGTCGCAGGGAACAACCACCGTCATGCCGGGGATTGAGCGCATAATCGCCATATCTTCAACAGCCTGATGAGTTGC
>JAHZFN010000089.1:0-2649 GCA_019421315.1 Peptococcaceae bacterium
AAATATGTCAAAAAGTCCCATAATCACACCTCTGCTTTTTCTTGCGGCAATCATCAAAGCATTTGCCGCTTATATACTCGTGCCTTGTATCACCAATCCGACTAAACCGCCATATCGGCAAGCTTAACGGAAACAATTTTGGAAACGCCGTCCGCCGCCATGGTAACCCCCCAAAGGGTATCGGCAATTTCCATTGTACCCTGTCTGTGGGTAACCACCAAAAACTGAGTTTGTTCGGTATATTCCAAAATATACTGAGCAAAACGTTCAACGTTTGCTTCGTCCAAAGCCGCGTCAACCTCATCCAAAACGCAAAACGGACTGGGTTTAACATGGAAAACAGCCAAAACCAGCGCAATGCCGATTAATGATTTTTCACCGCCCGAAAGCAGATTATAGTTTACCAGTTTTTTACCCGGCGGCTGAACTACCATATCAATGCCTGTTTCCAAAATATCATCGGGCATAGTCATAACCAGACCCGCCGTTCCGCCGCCGAAAAGCTTGTTGAAGGTAGTGCCGAATTCGGCGTTGACCTGATCAAAGGCTTTTTTGAACCGTTTGGTAACAATGGCGTCCATTTCGTTGATAACTTCTTTCAGCGAAGCCTTGGCGTCAAGCAAATCCTGCCGCTGCGCCGTTAAAAATTCGTGTCTGCCGAAAACCTCGTTATATTCGGCAATGGAATCCAAATTCACATTGCCCAAAGCCGCAATTTGCTTTCGCAAATCCCGGACACTTTTCGCCAGTTTGCTGCGGGCAACGGAAGTATCAAGATAAACCAGAGCTTCTTCATAGGTCATTTCAAAGGTTTCGTCCAGCTTTTGGTTTTCGTTGTCCCATTCCGTTTGCAGTCTGGTAACTCGGATTTCCAGCTGATGAACATCTTCTTTGTTCACTGCCAAATCATGGTTGAGCTGAGAAGCTTCCTTTTCCAAATCCCTGATGGCGGCTCTTTTGCTTTCCGCCGCATTGCTGATTTGGCTGAATTCGTTTTCCTTATCAGTAATATTTTGTAAAACAACAATCGTGTTTTGTTCGTTTTCGGCAATCATTTTTTCAACTGCCGCGAACTGCTTTTGCCAATTTTCCAAGGCGGAACGCTTTGCCGCCTCCTGTTGGAACAAATCGGATTTTTCCGTATACAAACGCTCAACCTCACTGCGCAGAGTGTTGTACTCCTGCTCCCGTTTGACAAAATCCAGCTTCAATCCCGATAAATTTTCCTGCCAATCGCTCAAAACAGCGTTTTCCGTTTCAATCTGCTTTTGCAGTTCCGTAATTTTTGCGTTGGCGTTTTTGTTGACATCCTCCCATTGCTCGATGCTCTTTTCAATTTCGGCTTTTCGGTCGATCAGCCGTTTGCGGTCCGTTTCCATTTCCTGCAAATCCAAACGGAAAAGCTGTTCTCTTTTGTGGGCGTTTTGTGAATAATCCTGCAAATGATTATAGTCCTTTTCTAAAGCGATACGGTTAATTTCCGCCAAACGAACCTCTTTGCCCGCTTCGTCCCGTGCCGCCAGAATTTCATCGCCTGACGAGCGCAGATTTTTCAGTTTTTCAATACAGCGACTGTTTTGCCCCTGCAAATCCGCAACTTCTCTTTCCAAATCCTTAAGCTGAGCCTTTTTCTTAAGTAAATCGCCTGTGTTTTTTTGCTTACTGCCGCCTGAAATAACGCCGCCCGGACTGATAACATCGCCGTCCAGAGTAATAATTTTAAAGCTTTGCTTGTTCTCCCGTGCCACTTTGGTAGCAATTTCCAAATTTTCCACCAAAAGAATGTTCCGCAGTAAAAAGTCAATGGCGGGGCGAACGTCCGAATCACAGCGCACAACCTCCGACGCTCTGCCGATTACGCCGCTTTTGCCTGCGGCGTTATCCAATTCCCGTTTGTTCTTGACAACAAGATTTTTGACAGGCAAAAAGGTTGCTCTGCCCAAATGCTCCTGCTTCAAATAACGAACGGCTTCTTTTGCCGCCGTGTCGTCCCAAACAATCAAATTCTGCATTGCCGATGCCAAAGCCGCCTCAACGGCAACGGCATACTCCTGTTCCAAATCAATCATATCGACAACGGTGCCGATGATGTTTTTGCCTGCGGGCAGATTTTGTTTTTTTGCTTTCAGTAAGGCACGCACACCGGGATAAAAACCGTCCCTGTTTTCCGCCAGCTCCTTCAAAACCTTCAGCCTGGATTGACTGCTGTTCAGCTGCATTCTGGATTTTACTTCATCTTCAATAGCGTTGCTGATTGCCGCTGTAATCTTCGCCGCCTTTTGCTCCAAATCGTCAAAATCTTGCTGTTTTCGGTTAATATACTCCTGATTTTCGTCCAGCCTTCCTTTCAAATCGGCAATTTGCACCGTCAAAGAATCCTTTTCATTTTCCAAATCCGCCTTGGCTTTCAGCAAATTGGCGATACTCTGCTCGTTGTCAGCAATTTCCTGCGTTTTGTACACAAGGTCGTTTTTGCTGTTGGCAAGTTCTCCCGCCAAATCGAAAAGTTCGTTTCTGGAAAGCTCCAAGGTATCAGTCAAATCCTGCAAAGCCTGCTTTTGCTTCAAGCATTTGCCGCTTTCCGCCTCGATAACCGCCGCCAATTCGTTTTTGACAGTCAGTTTTTCGTCCCGCTGTTTTTCTAAATTT
>JAHZFN010000089.1:2659-2885 GCA_019421315.1 Peptococcaceae bacterium
TTGCCACTTGTGTCATAAAGCCGTCGTCGCGGTTCATTATGCTGTCAATTTCTGACTGAATACGGATGATATTATCATTGGCGGTCTGCAATTTTTCGGCAAAAAGCTTTCGGTCGGCGTCCGCTTTTTCCTTTTGAGTTTTCAAAGCAAAAAGCTGCTGCTGGACTTCGTTTTGCCCGTTTTCCACGGCAATCAGCTTGGCTTTGCCGGTTTCTATTTCATCGTT
>JAHZFN010000090.1 GCA_019421315.1 Peptococcaceae bacterium
CATCTCGTCTGCCGTCATACCGATGGGAGATAAATCGGTGATTTTCGGTTTACCTACGGTTACAGTGCCTGTTTTATCCAGAACAACGGTGTCAACGGTGCTGAGCAGCTGCAACGCCTCGGCGCTTTTCACCAAAATGCCGTTTTCGGCGCCCTTGCCCGTGCCTACCATAATGGCGGTCGGCGTTGCCAAACCCAAAGCGCAGGGGCAAGAGATTACCAAAACGGAAATACCCATGGACATAGCAAATTCCAGGCTGCCGTTAACAATCAGCCAAACCACAAATGTCAAAACAGCAATGGCGATAACAACAGGCACGAAAACCTTGCTGACATTATCCGCCAGCTTGGCAATGGGGGCTTTGGAGGATGCTGCCTCCTCAACCAAAGAAATAATGCGGGAAAGAGCGGTGTCACTGCCGACATTTTCCGCCCGCATTTTGAAATATCCCGAACGGTTGATGGTAGCGCCGATAACAGTACTGCCGACCGCTTTGTCAACCGGCAGGCTTTCGCCTGTGATGGCGCTTTCATCCAAAGAGCCGCTGCCTTCGATAATCACGCCGTCCACAGGCACTGAAGCGCCCGATTTCACAATCAACACATCGCCTTTTTGTACCTGTTCCAAAGGCAAAACAATTTCTTTTTCATCCAGCCAAACAATGGCTGTTTTCGGAGCCAGGTCAATTAATTTGGCAATGGTATCGGTGGTTTTGCCTTTGCCGCGCGCTTCCATGAATTTACCGAGAGTAATAAATGTCAAAATCATCGCCGCCGACTCAAAATAAAGATCCATAGCGTATTGATGAGCCACTGTCATATCGCCCGCATTAAAACCGCCCACTATTTTAAAAATGGCATAAACGCCGTAAACAAAGGCGGCGCCCGAACCTATGGCAATCAAAGAATCCATGTTGGGCGAACCTTTAAACAAGGTCTTGAAGCCTTTGATAAAATATTTTTTGTTAACAACCATCACAGGGATAACCAAAACCAGCTGGGTCAGCGCAAAATTCAATATGTGTTCATCGCCCAAAAAGAACCCCGGCAAAGGCCAGCCGAACATATGCCCCATGGCAATATACACCAACGGCACAGAAAAAATCAAAGAAACAATCAAGCGCAGCTTGGCATTTTGAACATCCTTTTTGCCGAGATCGGCGTTTTGGCGGTTCGTCTTAACCCCTGCTCCGTAGCCCGCATCAATGACAGCCTTGATTATCTGCTCATCATTTGCGATTTTTTCATCATATTCCACAGTCATGGAATTTGACAAAAGATTAACGTTGACCTCCTGAACTCCCGTCACCCTGCGGACGCTTTTGTCCACAAAAGCCGAGCAAGCGGAACAAGTCATACCCGTAACAGTAAAATCAGTTTTTTTCATGATCCACCTCTGAGCAATATATTTCTTTTTATATTTTTATTTTGGCAGTTTTCCGCATTTATTTTGCGTTTAAGCTTTGTATTCGGCAAAACCGCTTTTCCCAATTTTATACAATTAAATTATACAGCAGCTGCGGTTCTTTAACAGCTCTGTTCAGACAGATTTTTTGGCACAAAGCAAATCTGAGCAATTTATCATTTTTATATTTTGGCTCTTTTAGAAAAAAAATGCAAAAGAATAGCGTTTAAATCAATCACCTTTATTTTGTCTCTTTTTTTTAATTTAAT
>JAHZFN010000009.1:0-726 GCA_019421315.1 Peptococcaceae bacterium
TTCAACACCCATATCTTTCAAAGCGTCCATGGTGATTGTGGCGCTGATTCTTTGACCGCAAGCCATTTCCATAGTTACCAAAGCATGAACTTCGCCCTCAACAATTCTTACAACTTTACCTTTAATTTGATTTCCTGCGCTTACTTTCATGTTATTTACCACCTTTCATTAATTTTAATATAAATTCATTTATAATTGTGCTGTGTCAACAATTAATTGTTCTTACATTCTGATAATAACACAAACAAACCATAAATGCAATTTATAATCAACATATTATTTATAAAATTATTTTATAAATAATACACTTAGTCTATATTATAAAGACAGTTAATAATTTAATAAATATACACAAAAATCTTGCGGTTTGTATTCCTTGTTTTCAATAAAAGACAGCAAAAAAAGCGAAACGCCATCGGCAATTTCGCTTTATATTTCGGAAATAATACTACCGAAAATTATTATTAAAAATTATTTTTGCAAGGAAACTTTAGTTATCTTCAAAAATCATATCGTTGTAAGTATTGACAACCAAATTCCATTCATCGTCATCCTCGATATAAGCGAAAACATCTTCGCCGTCTTCGTTTTTATCAAGACGGAGAATAACGGCTTCATCTTCCGCCAGCTCGCCGCCGGCAACCTTAAAGTCGCAGGGCTGCATAACGGCATATTTTTGACCTTCCAGTTCCATAACATCTATCAAGCGAAAATCAATATTGTTGT
>JAHZFN010000009.1:736-3929 GCA_019421315.1 Peptococcaceae bacterium
AATCAAAGTGATAATATCGTTTACAACGTTTTCCTGTGTGTTTTTTTCTTCTGTCATTTAATCCACCTCATTTAAAATTGCCTGAATTATTGAATTATATTTTTTTGTATACTTTTTGTATCTTCCAAGCCGCATTTGAGAACAATGCAATACTCTCCGCAGCTATTTGGGGTTGTTGGGATTATCCAGATAGGTTTGCAAGATAAAAACCGCCGCCAGTTTGTCCACAACTTTTTTTCTGCCTTTTCTTGAAACGTCGCCCTCAATCAAGGCTCGGTGCGCCGACACGGTGGAAAGCCGTTCGTCCTGGTAATAAACCGGCAAATCAAATTTATTCTTAAGCTCCTCCGCCATCGCCTTAACCTTGACAACGGCGTCGCCCTCTGTACCGTTCATGTTCAGAGGCAAGCCCAAAACAAAAGCTTCCACACCGTATTCTTTAATCAGTTTTGCCAATTCGTTCAAATCGTATTCTAAGCTTTTGCGCCGAACAGTTGTAACGCCCTGGGCTGTCCAGCCCATCAAATCACTGACCGCAACACCGATTGTGCGGTCGCCGATATCCAAACCCATCAATCTCATTTTTTCAGCATCCGTTTCCTGTATTTTTCTTAATATTATTCTTTATTAATATTATTTAACGTAATCTTTTAAATAGTTAATAACCAATTCCTCAATCAAATCGTCCCGTTCAACACGCCTGATCAGACTTCTGGCCTGATTATGGCTGGTGATATACGCAGGGTCGCCGGAAATCAAATAGCCTACCAGTTGATTGATGGAATTGTAGCCTTTTTCCTCCAAAGCCTGATACACGGTGAGCAAAACATCGTGCGGATTAAGCTCGTCCTCTTTGTTCACCTTGAAATACATTGTATTTTCCATATTGTTATCTGTCATTCCAAACACCTCCACTCCATAATCTCGCTGTATTCAAGAACTTTTTTTATTTTTAACTGCCGCTTTTAAGACAGCTGTTCTTTAATATATTTAACTGCGGCGTCTATTGCTTCGTTAATACGGCTGACGTCTTTGCCGCCTGCCTGCGCCATGTCGGGACGTCCGCCGCCGCCGCCGCCGCAAGCCTTGGCAGCCTCTTTGACAATATTGCCGGCGTGCAGAACCTTGCCTGCAATATCCTTGGTAACGCCGGAAACCAGCATTACCTTTTCGCCGTTTTTAGCCGCCAAAATCACAGCGCCGCTGCCGATTTTATCTTTAATCATGTCCAAGGTTTGGCGCAAACTGTCCATATCGTCGGCAACAACAACCTCTGCCACAACCTTAACACCGTTGATTTCCACAGCGTTATCGGCGGGATCACCCATGGAAAGCTTGTTGATTTCCTGCTGAAGCCGCTTGATCTCACGATCTTTTTCTTTGACCAATTCCTGCAAATCGCGGATATAATCGGGGATATCCTGCCAGTTTGCTTTTAACAATGATCCTGCCTGAGATAATATTTTCAATCTGGCGTTGGCGAACTTATTTACAGCATCCCCTGTAATGGCCTCAATTCTTCTGATGCCTGCGCCGACACCTGTTTCAGCCAAAATTTTGAAAGAACCGATTTCACCCGTATAGTTGCAGTGAGTGCCGCAGCAAAGCTCCATTTTGCCGTCGATTGAAACGGTGCGAACTTCATCTCCGTATTTATCACCGAAAAATGCCAAAGCGCCGTGTTTTTCGCTTTCGGCTTTGGTCATATTCTTAACAACAACGTCTGCATCCTGCAATATAAAGCTGTTGACAATACCTTCCACAACATCAAGCTCCGTGCTTGTGAGCGCCGCCATATGAGTAAAGTCAAAACGCAGTCTGTCCGGTTTAACCAAAGAACCTGCCTGTTTAACATGGTCGCCCAAAACCCGGCGCAGAGCCATCTGCAAAAGGTGAGTTGCGGTGTGGTTTCTGGCGGTGCGTTTTCTCTTTTCTTCGTCAACAAACATTTGGCAGGTGTCGCCAACCTTGATTTCACCCCGACGAATAATACAGCTGTGCAGGTAAATGCCGTTGGGCATCTTTTTGACGTCTTCAACGAAAATTTCCCGGTCGCCGACTTTAAGCAAGCCTTGGTCGCTTTCCTGACCGCCGCCTTCGCCGTAGAACACAGATTTGTTCAAAACGATGTAGCCGCTGTCGCCGCCCACCATGCTGTCAACCTTGTCTTTTTTGTCAAGGAACAAAGCCAAAACCTCAGCATCACCCTGCAAATCATCATAACCGACAAATTCCGTCGGCGGAATATCGGCAAGCAGTTTTGTCAAACGCTGCATATCGGCAACGTTTTTGCCTTTCGGACCATTAATTTGACCTTGCTGTTTTTGCTCAGCCAAGGCTTTTTCAAAGCCCTCTCTGTCCAGCTCCAGCCCCTGTTCCTCCAGAATATCACCTGTCAAATCAATGGGGAAGCCGTAAGTATCGTAAAGCACAAAGGCTTGTCTGCCGTCGAATACCTTTTCGCCGCTTTCCTTCATTTTCTGAACAATTTCGTTGACCATTGCCAAACCTGCGGCAATAGTGGACATGAAACGTTCTTCTTCGCTCAAAATAACCTTTTCGATATAACGCTGCTGTTCTTTGATTTCGGGGTAATAATCCCCCATCAATTCCACAACCAAAGGCACCATTTCATGCAAAAAAGGTTTGCTCAAGCCCAGGTTTTTGCCGTAACGAACGGCACGGCGCAGAATACGGCGCAAAACGTAATTTCTGCCGTCGTTGCCCGGAATAACGCCGTCGGCAATCAAAAATACGCAGGCGCGGATATGGTCGGCGATAACACGGAAAGGAAAGCCCTCCGCCCCTTTTTGATACGGAATACCCGTTTTTTCTTCGATAAATTTGATATATTTCTGCATGGACTCAATTTCATAGTTACTGTCAACGTCCTGCAAAATGGAGGCTACCCTTTCCAGCCCCATGCCGGTGTCGATGTTGGGCTTGGGCAGCGGTGTCAGTTTGCCGCTTTCATCGCGGTTATACTGCATAAACACCAAATTCCAAATTTCCATCCAACGGTCGCAGTCGCATTTGCCCAAAGCGCATTCGGGGGCATCGCAGGTATATTTTTCGCCTCTGTCAAAGAAAATTTCACTGCAAGGACCGCAGGGACCCGTTTCGCCCATCTGCCAGAAATTATCCTTTTCGCCCATGGGCAGGATGTGGCTTTCGGGCATACCTGTCGTTTTTT
>JAHZFN010000009.1:3939-11295 GCA_019421315.1 Peptococcaceae bacterium
TTTCCCAAAGCTCCTTGGCTTCGTCATCTGTTTTATAATATGTTACATACAGGCGGTCTTTGGGCAGGCCCAAAACCTCTGTAATAAATTCCCACGCATACTTAATAGCATCCTCTTTAAAATAATCACCAAAGGAGAAATTGCCAAGCATTTCAAAAAAGGTATGATGTCTGGCTGTGCGGCCGACAGTATCCAAATCGTTATGCTTGCCGCCTGCGCGGACGCATTTCTGCGCAGTTGTGGCTCTGGTGTAGGGTCTGGTTTCCAAACCCAAAAACACATCCTTAAACTGCACCATTCCCGCATTCACAAAAAGCAGCGAAGGGTCGTTGTGCGGCACCAAGCCGGCGCTGGCAACTCTGGTATGCCCTTTGCTTTCAAAAAATTTCAAAAAGCTTTCACGCAGTTCCTGTTCTGTTCTGATGTTATACTTTACCATTTTTCATCTCTCCATTTGTTACATCTGTTTTGCATATATTTTTCATTTCAATGTTTTATAATCTGAATATTTGTTCGGAATTTAAGGCGCTGCAAACAACTTAACCGTCATTACCCGTCCAAAAGCCGAAAACCAATCGGCGCAGCGGCAGCCGCATTAAATTCAACAAACGGCAAAGGCATTTTTCACCTTTCAAAGGGCAAAATTGCCTACTTAACCATATTATCATTAATTATACCACAGTAAAACGCAAATAACCAGTTTTTCGGTAATTTTCATCATGTCTTATTTTTCAAAATCTTATAAGTCAACAAAAAAAGCAAAAAGCATAGAGCAGACCCTAAGCCTGCTCTATGCCGAAATAAAAATTTGCCAAATCAAGCAAAATCAAGTCATAAAACTTTATTTGCCGATTTTATCCATGGTTTTGCCAACCTTGATCATGGTTTTGCCTGCTCGCTTCGCCATTCTGCCCAATTCGTCGGCAAATGCATCTTTCATGCCCATAACGTTGCGATAAGCCTTATGAGCCATTCTGCCATTTCTTGTTTTGTTCATTGCAACCATGCCGACTGCCGCGGTCATACCGACACCCGCCGCAATCATACCTACTGTTTTCTTATCCATAAAAATCACCTCCCGCAAGCCTTAGTTTGGCAGAAAAACAATAACGTTAATCAGGCAAAATCAGGCAGATAAATGATGTGATTTTCACTTTTGATGTGCTTTTCACTTTTGCCGCAAAAAAAAACAGACAAAGCTTCTGCGGCATTGTCTGTTAGTTTATGTTTGAATATGCAATTTTTAACCGACTTTTGCGGAAAAGCTTTTAAGACAAATCGGCTTTTATCATACCTTGGCATTTTACCAAAACTGCTTCAACCTGCCCTTTTTCAAGATTAGGGAAAGGTACGATGCCCGGAGTCAAATCGCAATGCTCGCCCAGCAGCATTTCAAAAACGGCAACATTATGCCAACGGTTGAATTTATAACCTATCTTATTGTATACGGCAATTTTTTCAAAACCGATCTTGCGGTGCAAGGCAAAGCTTTTTTCGTTTTTGTCAGAAACCAGGGCATATAAATTCCGAACATTCTGCAAGCGCAAAATTTCTGTCAAAGCCGTATACAAAGCTGTGCCGATACTGCGGCGGAAGTAAGCCTCTTCCACATAAACGGAAAGCTCGGCAGTCCAGGCATAAGCCGCACGTCCCAAATATCTGTTGGCATAAGCATACGCCACAATTTTGCCGTCCGCTTCGCAAACCAAATACGGATAAACAGCGGCTATATCTTCAATTCTCTGCCGAAATTCAGAAAGCGACGGCACCTCCCATTCAAATGTTATCGCCGTATTCAAAACATAGGGCATATATATTTCCAATATGCGTTCGGCATCCTCAACAGCTGCCAAACGGAGTTTAATATCTTTCAATGCAATCCCGGCCTTTCAAAAAAAATATTCATACATAATCATCAGCAAAAAAGCTATTGCCTCATTTACCATAATTTACCATTAACAATTTTTTTATTATATTAATTATTATCAAATTATATTATTTATTTAAAGCTATGATTTATCAAATCAATAAGTCAATCAACGTCCCAAACAGAAACCGAACATATTATTATAAATATATGTAACAATTCGATTATCAAACAGAAACGGTTTTTCAAAAAGTATCGTTAAAAACATCGTTTCGGCAATAAGCAAGCCCAAACATCCCATATTATATTTTACTATTATATAACCAAATGCAGCAATTTGCAAGATTTGATAAACACCAAACAAATATTTTATTATTCAAAGACATATATTTCAATCGTTTTGTCCAATTTAGGGCAAAACGATGTGCTTTTTAAGAAAAACATCAACACAAAACCGCAAACATTGCCTTGAAAAACTCCTGCAAAATGACTGTTTAAAGCGCTTTTTTGCCGCAAAAATCGACATATATGCCCTGCTACAAAATATTCTCAAAATAAATATAATCAATATCCCATAAACCGTTGACGGATTTATCACAATTTGATATGATAAATATAGTTTATAGAAAAAATACATACCATAGAAATTATTTATCTCACTTTCATGGGATATTTTCGGCAGCTTAGCCGAAAATATTTTAATATAAGCTTTTTCTATACTCCATTTTAGTTAATTTATAAAAGAATTGTGAAAGCATACGGCAGCAGAAAAATCAGCCTGTTTGTCATGTTAAGCTTTCTAATTCAAAAAATTTAACAAAAATTTCACATAAAGAACCAAAAGAGAAGAAATTGTCAAAAAAATTAAAATAAATCAAATTTTTATATTTTTCTGATATAACAAACGGTCATTTTGAGTAATACATCGGCTATCACAGCAAGCATTTGTCCAATACGGCTATACAAAAACTTGTATTACGGTGTGTTTTGCAGCCCAAATTACCCAAAAGAGGTAAAACTCGATTTGACAAATTTCGTATAATCCAATAGAATACTATAAAATTATTATTCTTTCGCAAGGATATTTGCTTTTGTTTTATGATTTCTTCACAATTTTACATACAAAATACTGACAAAATTGCTTAACATTGCGCCGCAAAGCGGCAGCTGTTTAATAAATTATGATTCCGTGGCTGGTAATCATAGGATTTTTCGCAAAGTTTTCAATATCAAAACAAAAGTTGAAAAGCTTGAGTAAAATTAGAGGAGGATGAATTAATGGTAGAAATGAAAAAACTCTACAAGAAAAATCTTGTAGTCAACGGCCAGAAACTTCATGTTTTGGTAACAGGTGACGAAATGCTCGTTGATGTAATCAGAAAACAACTGGGTCTTACCGGCACAAAAGTAGGCTGCCGCTTAAACCAATGCGGTATCTGTAACGTTATTGTGGACGGCAAAGTTGTTCGTTCCTGCATGACCAAAATCAGCAGAGTTGCCGACAACGCCGAAATCACAACGGTAGAAGGCGTCGGCACACCCGAAAACCTGCACCCCATTCAGCAGGCGTTCATCAAACACGGTTCCCAATGCGGCTTCTGTATCCCCGGTTTTGTTGTTTCTGCTTACGCTCTTTTGCAGCAAAATCTCAATCCCACCCGCGAAGAAGTTCGTGATTGGTTCAAAAAGAACCGCAATGCTTGCCGCTGCACAGGTTACAAACCCATCGTTGATGCAGTTATGGATGCTGCAAAAGTTATGCGCGGCGAAATGGACATCGAAGAACTCAAATTCCATATGCCCGAAGACGGCAGAATTTTCGGCACAGACTATCCCCGTCCGTCCGCCGCTGCCAAAGCAACCGGTACATTTGATTACGGTGCAGACACAGGTCTGAAAATGCCACCCGGCGTTTTGCAGATTGCCTTGGTACAATCCAAAGTTAACCATGCCAACATCTTGTCCATCGACACCGCAGAAGCAGAAAAAATGCCCGGTGTTGAAGCAGTATTGACACATAAAGACGTTAAAGGTACAAATCGTATCGACGGTTTGGCTTTCTATCCCGACAACCACTACGGCGATGCCAAAGACCGTCCTATTCTCTGCGACGAAAAAATCTTCCAGTTGGGCGATGCTATCGCCATCGTTTGTGCCGACACAGTTGAACATGCCCGTGCCGCTGCCGACAAGGTTGTTGTAAACATCGAAGAATTGCCTGCATACATGACAGCTCGCGAAGCAGTTGCAGACGATGCAATCGAAATCCACCCCGGAACTCCCAATATCTTCTACGAACAGAACATCATCAAAGGCGAAGATCCTGAAGAAACCTTCAAACGCCCGGATGTTGTTACCGTTGAAGCTGATTACTATACACAAAGACAACCCCACTTGGTATTGGAACCTGACGTAGCTTACGCTTATTATGATGAAGAAGGCAGAGTTACAATCCATTCCAAATCCGTTGGTGTTTATATGCACAGATGGATGATTATGGAAGGTGTTGGCTTGGAAGAAGACCAAATCCGCATTATCCAAAACAATGCAGGTGCAACCTTCGGCTACAAACTGAGCCCAACCATCGAAGCTATCCTCTGCGTAGCAGTTATGGCAACAGGCAAACCTGTATTTCTTGACTTCACAATGGAACAACAAATTGTTTACACCGGTAAACGTTCTCCTTTGTTCGCTCATATCAAAATGGGTGCAACCAAAGACGGCAAAATGCTGGCTGTTAAACATGACATGCTGATGGACCACGGCGCATACTCCGAATTTGGTGATTTGCTGATGACCAAACCTATCCAATTCTGTGCCTGCGGTTATGACATTCCCAGTTTTCACGGTCACGGCGCCATCACTTTCACAAACCATGCTTACGGCGCTGCAATGAGAGCTTTCGGTGCTCCTCAAGGTCACTTTGCCGGTGAATCCATCATCGACGAAATGGCAGCAAAATTGGGAATTGACGCTTTCGAATTCCGTTACAAAAATCTTTACAACGAAAATTCCACCACAACAACAGGCAACAAACCTGACGTATTGGTTCTGAAAGGCTTGATGGATCTTATCAAACCTCATTATGACGAAGCCCTGAAGAAAAAAGCCGAATTCGACACCTCCGACGGCAAAAAATTCGGTGTTGGTCTTTCCCTCAGCATCTACTGCTGCGGCGACGACGGTTTCGATACATCCCAAGCAGCTGTTGAATTGCTGCCCGACGGCAAAGTTGCCCTCTTTAACACATGGGAAGACCATGGTCAAGGCTCCGACATGGGCGCATTGGCAACAGTTCAGGAAGGCTTGAAAGAATTGCACCTGCGTCCCGAAGACATTGTTTTGATTTCCAACGATACAGCTAAATGCGAAAACTCCGGTAACGCAGCCGGCTCCCGTTCCCAGGTAATGGTCGGCAACGCCATCTTTGAAGCCTGCTCCAACCTTTTGAAAGCAATGCGTAAGGAAGACGGCACACTGAGAACATATGATGAAATGATTGCAGACGGCATCGATGTACATCAAGTCGGCGAATGGTCCACAGGCGACTGCTGCACTCCTGCCGATATGGAAACCTTCCAATTCACTCCGTATCCCGCTTATATGTACGGCGTATACATGAGCGAAGTTGTCGTTGATACCAAAACAGGCAAAACTCAGGTTACCAAAATGGTTGGTGCCTACGACATCGGTAACATCTGTAACAGAACCGTTGTTGAAGGTCAAATCTACGGCGGCATGGCACAGGGTATCGGCATGGCTCTTACCGAAGACTTTGAAGACTTCAAAAAACAAACCACATTGGCAAAATGCGGTTTCCCGACCATCGATATGATCCCCGACGATTTGCACGTTCTCTTCACGGAAACACCGAGACCGAACAGCGCTTACGGCTGCTCCGGTGTAGGCGAAGTTACGGCGGCAGGACCTCACTGCTCCATTATCAACGCCATCTTCAACGCCTGCGGTGCTCGTGTTCGCGAATTGCCCGCATATCCCGAAAGAGTTTTGGCAGCAATGCCCAAATAATAAAGACTTTCTTTATTATTTAAATTAAAAATATAACATATATCCAACCGATAAACCTTTTAACGGGTTTATCGGTTGGATAATAAAAAATATTTAAGCCAAAATATTTATATAAATTTTTTAAGAAAATCATATTCTCGTTTTTTCTGAGGATATGATTAATTGTTTATTTACAACCTTTTGGAAATATTTTATAATCATATAATGAAGATTGATATTATAAAACTTTTTTATTAACCATAAAACAAAGCTGTTTGCTTTTGAGGAGTGAAAAAACTGACAATGAATGTAAACGATATATTGAAAACCGAAAACCAATGCGTTGAGGAACACAGACCAGCCTGCGGCGCCGCCTGCCCTCTCCATGTGGATATGCGAGGCATCATACGCTCCTTGAAAAAAAACGACCTTTACAACGCCGCAAAAACCTGGCAAAACCAAAGCTATTTTCCAAATTTGATAGCAAAAACCTGCTCGGCTCCATGCCAAAAATTTTGCAAAAGAACAGAAATTGAAGAAAGCGTTGCCATCAACAATTTAGAAAAATATCTAGCGGCAAAGGCAAACTTTACGCCTGTCAAAATAGACCCCTACATTGAAATGAAACAAAAAATTGCCGTAATCGGCGGCGATTTGAGCGGCACTATGGCAGCATGGTTTCTCTGCGAAAAAGGCTTTCAGATTACAATTTTTGAAGCCGAAAGCAGTCTTTGCGCCGATTTGCTGCAATATGGAAATATAACACAAGACGACATAAATAACGATTTATCCCCAGTTTTAAACGCCGATATCGAAATCAAAACCGATACCGAAATCGGCAAAGATATAAGCTATGACGATATTTTAAAGGAGTTTGACGGAGTTTACATCTGCGGCAAAAGAAATATGCCTTTGCCCGCCGAAATCGACCCGCAAACTCAGCAAAGCCTGCATAACGAAAAGATTTTCATCGGCGGTCGTGCCCTGCACCAAGCAGAAGATATTTCCACGGCAATGCTGGTTTCCGAAGGCAAAAGTGCAGGTATCTCCCTGGATCGTTTTGTCAAAGGCGTTTCTTTGACAGCAGGCAGAAAACAGGAAAAACCATACAAAACCGATTTGCATACGGTTATTCAGGATTTTACACCAATCCCCGCCAAAGCACCTCAAGGCGAAATTTATTCCGAAGAAGAAATGCTGGCAGAAGCCGAAAGCTGTATCGACTGCCACTGCATGGAATGTGTTAAGCAATGCAAATTCCTGCAAAAATTCAATAAATATCCCCGAAAATATATTCGCCACATTTATAATACCGTCAATCTGGTGGGCGGTGGTCTGCGTTCGGGGCGTAATTTGGTACTTTCCTGCACATTCTGCGGTTTGTGCACGGAAATTTGCCCCAACGGCATTCCAATGGCAGACATCTGCCTGACATCACGCCAAGCTTTAATCAGCAAAAACGAGCTGACCGAGGGTCACTT
>JAHZFN010000091.1:0-1585 GCA_019421315.1 Peptococcaceae bacterium
TAGTGTGTGAGAAAAAGTCTGAAAATTGATAGTGTATAGTTGGATTGATGCGGGTCGGCAGGCGGTCGGCTGCGCAGATTTTGCCCAAGCCGCCGAAAAAAATACAAGGCAGGCGAGAGTTAATATGGAAAAAAACAACGAATACAGAGATATGAAAAGCTTTTTCAGCAGTAGGGCAAGGCAGGATTTGCGGGAAGAAATTGCGGTTTCCTCCAGGTTTTGTGATGAGGAAACGGGTGAACCTGTTAAGTTTGTTATCAGGGGCATAAGCGAAGCGGAGAACGAGAGCATAAAAAGGGCTTGCCGCCGTCCTTTGCAGATGGGTGAGCGGGAATTTCGTTTTGACCCCAAGGCTTACTGCAACCGTTTGATTGTGGCGGCTACCGTTTATCCCAATTTCAAAAATGCCGAGCTGCAACGGGATTGGGGCGCTGCCAATGCTGAAAATCTGCTTTGCAAAATGCTTTGGGCAGGGGAGTATGCCAAGCTGTTGAACGCCGTTAAAAATATCAGCGGTTTCGGGGACGGTTTGGCTGACCTGAAAAATGCGGCAAAAAACGGATCAGGGCCGGACACGGTGATTTTTTTTATGGGTATTACGCACTCAGCAAATACGGTATTCGGCCCGTGGATTTTGTTAATATGGAATCTGCCGAGAAAGCTTTTGTGATGGCGGCGGCGGAAATTGACACAGAGTATGATTTGGCAAGCAAAAAGCGTTTGTTCGGGAGGTGATGAGGATGACAAATATTTATTTGAGTTTTAACAACATGGCGGAATGTATTAAGCTGCCCGTTAACCCTGAACGGCTGAGTATTGAAACCGAAAGCAACCACAAGTCCTATTGTTTGGTTAATGTGGGCGAAGTCAGCGTTTTGGATTATCCGATGGGTTCCAAGGTTGTTTTGGAAAGTTTTTTCCCTGGCAGGGGCAGTTATTTTTGCAGCGGCGTTGAAACGGTGATTTCGCCTGCGGAATGTGTGGAAAAAATCAAAAACTGGCGGGACAGTTTGCGGCCTATGCGTTTGACGGTTACGGGCGGCGCCAAGGATTTGAGTTTGGCTTGTTCCATTGAAAGATTTGATTACACGGAAAATTGGGGCGAAAACGGCGACATATATTTTCGGCTGGAATTGAAGGAATATAAATGGTACAAATTACAGGCGGTTACGACGGTTAACGGTTCGTCCAATGCGCAGGGCGGTTCCGAAAGGACTGCTGACACGCAGGTTCCAACAACATATACGGTTCAGGCGGGCGACAGTTTATGGCGTATTTGTCAGAGATATTTCGGGGACGGCAGTAAGTATAAGGAAATTGCCGCACTTAATAATATGAGCAATCCCAATTTGCTCAAGGTCGGGCAGGTGATCAGGCTATCATGAGCAGATACAGATTGCTTTGGAATTGGAACAGCGTTGATGTTTACAGCCTGAATTTTACCGAGATAAGATGGTATTCGTATTTTCGGGGTCAGGCGGGGCGCATGGAGTTTACCTGCTTGTGGGGTGATTGTTACAGCAATCATCCTGATTTGCAGCCTGGGCAGGTTGTTACTCTTTGGGAGGACGCCAATCAGATTTTT
>JAHZFN010000091.1:1595-5704 GCA_019421315.1 Peptococcaceae bacterium
AACGGCAGTTACAAGGTTGGTTGTTACGACCAGACGAGATATTTGCTGAACAAGGATAGTCGAATTTTTTATAATCAAAGGGCTTCCGACATTGCCAAAAACATTATCGGCTGCTGCGGTTTGGATATGGGCAGTATTGCCGACGTGCCTTATACAATTCCTCTTTTGACTTTTGAGGCGGCGACTTATTTGGACATGATCGGAACGGCCTTGCATGAGGCGGAAAAAAGGCTTAATCGGCGGTATGTGCTTTATGACAGGCACGGTTCTTTGGTTTTGACACCTTTGCAGGAAACTGCTCTGGACGTCAAGCTGACGGGCGTCAATGCCGTTATTAAGGGCAGCAGAGAAATTACCGTTGACAGCGAGGTTTACACAGAGGTTAAGCTGACACAGTATTCTGTTGATAATCCCAGCCATCGCAGTTATACAACGGCGGATAGGGAAAAATTGCTTAAGTATGGACGTTTGCGGTGCTTTCAGCAGGTTGATAAGGATTATACTCCGACTCAGGTTCAGGATTTGGCTCAGTCGATTTTGCGTTATCACGGTACTCCCAAGCAAACTGTACGGCTGCAGGCTTTGGGAGATATTCGCTGCCGTGCGGGTTTTCGCCCTTATGTGAAGTTGTCGGAAATCGGGGTTGACGGTTTTTATTTGATTCGCAGTGCTGAGCATATTATCAGCGGCAATTCGGGTCATATTATGAATTTGGAATGTGTTCGATAGTTTTTTTGAGGGTTACCGAAAGAGTGACGACAATGAGTTTATGTTGGAAAGCGGCAGGTGTTGACAGATGGTAAATATGAGAGCCGGTAATAAAGCCGATAATAGGACAGATAAAAGAAAAAAAGATTTCAGAGAAGGGATTTTTAATGAAAACGCTTTAGGCGAAAACTTGGGAGAACAGATTGTTGGCGAGGAAAACGGAAATTATACCGGAACAAATTTCGATTACGACGGCTTGGATTTTGATGAAGCTATGTTTTCTTCCGAATTTTTGGCTGCCGAGTATTTTCAGGAAACTGCGGCGGAAGATGATTTTTATGCCGACGATTTGACGGGGTTTGCTGATTACGGAGAAAAAAATACTCAAGCTTCCGCTGTCGGCGAAAGATATTTTGAATTTGAGACAGACACCGAAAAAACGGTTGAGCGGGACAGCTTTGCAAACGACGATGATAAGAGCATGGAACGGTCGGTTCGGCAATATTTTGACAACGGCAGGCAGGAAGACAACCGTGAAATTATCTCGGAAAAGAGTGGTTTGCAGTCTGCGGAGCAGGAAAAATCTGCGGCGCTGCCTCAAGCGGCGGAAGTTGATTACGATTTGATTACGGAAATTGTTTACGATAGGTTGTATGAGAAAATACGTGCTCAGCTGAAAGGCGGCGGTGTTGTTACCGATTGACGGGCGGCTGTTTGACGTTTTATTTATTGAGTTTTGATTGCTTGATTTTTGAGAGGTAGCTAGTATGTATGAAATGATTAAAGAAATTGCCGAAAGGTGCGTTCAATCCGGTATGCAGTTCGGTTTTAAGGTGGCGACGGTTAAAAGCTATTCGGAATTGCTTTTGGATCCCGGTTTGATTTTGCCTGTTGAGCCTTGTTTGGTTTTGGAAAATATCGGCGGTGTTAAGATTAAAATTAACGGCGAAGAGCAGGTTTTGAAGGAAAAAATCAAACCGGGAGACAAGTTGCTTCTCTTGAATATCGGTAACAGTTACTGCGTTTTGGACAGGCTGGGCGGGCTTTTTGACGAAAAGACGCTGATCTTTACCGTTGAGGCAAGTCAAGGAGAATAAAGTAACCGAAAATAACGGGAGGTAGAATATGACGAGAATGTTGCCGGGAGATTACGAAAACGACGAAAGGCTTTATACGGCGGTCGCTAAGGAAGAAATGCCGGGAAAAACCTGGAATTTGCAGGACAGCGGCGGCGGCGAACGATATTTGGACGGCATTGCGGCATTGCGGCAAAGCGTCGGTTTGGCTTTGGAAACGCCGCGTTATGCTCATTTGATTTACAGCTTTGATTACGGCAGCGAGTTGATTACGCTGTTGGGACAAAGCAATGAGCTTGTTCAAACCGAGGGCAAACGTTTGATCAGGGAGGCTTTGCTGGCTGATGACAGAATTTATTCTGTTGATAATTTCAAATTTGATTTTACCGGAAGTTCCGTGGAAATCAGTTTTGACGTCAAGAGTAAATTTGGCAGTTTCAGCGGCGGCGTTTCTTTATAGGCTTTTTAGGTTTTGACGAAAATGCGGATATTTTTTGCGGCTGTTGGTTGTGAAAAGCATTTTGTTAAGATAAAGAGCATTTTTATTAAAAGAGGTGAGAAAATGGCAAAGGAATTTACGGAAATATTAAGCAGTATGTTGGCGGAAATTGATAATTCCGTTGATAAAAGAGAGGGCAGTTTGATTTGGTCGGCATTGGCTCCCACTGCCGCCCGTTTGGCGGAGGCTTATGCTTATTTTGACAGTTATGTTGATTTGACTTTACCGGATACTGCCTGCGGCAGTTATCTGGACAGATTATGCGGTATTGTCGGAATTACCAGGAAGGAAGCGACAGCCGCCGTTATTAAAGGTGAATTCCGCAACAGCGGCAGCTCTCTTTTGGATGTTGAGGAGGGAACGGAATTTGCCTGCGGTAATGTTATTTATAAAGTCGGTGAGAAAATAAGCAGCGGTGTTTTCCTTTTGGAATGTGAAACGGCAGGCAGTATCGGTAATTTGGCAACAGGCAGTTTGCTTCCCGTGAGTTATGTCAGCAATTTGTTTACGGCGGAGATTAAAGGCATATATGCTTACGGCGAGGATACGGAGGATGATGCCGCATTGCGCAAAAGGTATATTGAAAATCTGACGGCGCCTGCATTTGGCGGCAATGTTGCCGATTACGAAAGCAAGGTTTTAACATTCGACGGTGTGGGAGCCGCAAAGATTTTTCCCGTTTGCAGCGGCGCCGGCACTGTCGGTATTGTTTTGGGTTCTGACAGCAAAAGAGCGGTTGACAGCGCTTTGGTAACGGAGGTTTCCAATGCGTTCAACGCCAAAGACAGCGATAATTTGACCTGCGGTTTGGCGCCAATCGGGCATGACGTTAAGGTTAAATCGGCAGCTGATACTGCTGTCAACGTTTATGCGAAAATTACTTTGGAAAGCGGAGCGTCTTTGACAGATGTGCGGAGTGCAGTTACCGCCGCTGTTGCCGATTATATCAACGGCATTGATTTTGAGCAAAGCTTGGTTTACAAAGCGCCTGTGGAAATGGCAATTCTGTCGGTTTCGGGGGTTGCGGATATTAAGAGCTTAAAATTGAACGGTGTCGATGCAAGCTATGCTTTGAACAAGACATATGCTGCTTACGGTGTACCTGTATTCGGAACTTTGACCTTGGAGGTTTAGGATTATGGCTGAATGGTATAAGGAAAAAATCGGTATGGCCGATTATTTGCCGCAGTGTTTAAATGAAAATGCGATTTTTGTTCAGCTTTGCAAAGGCGTTGACCGAGGTTTTAAGGATTTGCAGGCTTATGCTGCCAAAGCTGCGGCAAACTGCTGTTTGGATACGGCTGACGAAACTATAATCGGCAGATACGAAAAAATATTCGGACTAAGCTCCAAAGGGCTGGCTTTGGAATATCGGCGGGAACGGATTAAATGCCGTCTGCGACAAAGATCACCCATAAACGAGGTTGTTTTGAAAAATATGATGAGCGGGGTTTTTGGTGAAATTACGAAAATTTACCAAAATGAAGAGGATTATTCCATAACGGTTAAATACAGGGAGCAGACAGGTTTTGAGGATTTTGATTTTGCCAAAAATCTATTGAGAAAGGTTGTTCCCGCCAATTTGCTGTTGGATGTGCTTTATTCCTATGCGGAATGGCAAAGCGTTAAGCCGTATACTTGGAATGTTGTTAAGGGTTACAGCTGGAAGCAGCTGCTAAGCCAAGAAATTACAGAAAACTGAGAAACTGAGGTGGTTATGAATGGCAAAAAAAACCGATTATTTACAAATGGATAAGCCGTATTTGACGGAAGCGGCGGATATCGATGTTTTGAACGGTAATTTTGATAAAGTTGACGGTGAGTTT
>JAHZFN010000092.1 GCA_019421315.1 Peptococcaceae bacterium
GGTTGGTTTCCGCCGCATAAACAGCGGTGCCTATGGCAACGAAATACTGCCCCAAATCGGGGAAAACCGCATTTTCCGCCGCAAGCTGCAAGGTTTCCGCAAAACGCTGCTGCAAACCTTTCAGGAAAAAGAGAGGTCCGCCCAAAAACAAAACCTTGCCTTTGATTTTTCTGCCCTGCGCCAAACCCGCAATGGTTTGCTCCACAACCGCCTGATAAATGCTGGCGGCAATGTCTTCTTTTTTGGCACCCTGGTTAATCAGCGGCTGAATGTCCGTTTTGGCAAAAACACCGCAGCGGCTGGCAATGGCGTAAATCTTTTTGTGGTTCAAAGCCAGCTCGTCCAGCTCCGACACGGAAACATCCAAAAGAGTTGCCATCTGGTCGATAAAGGCGCCTGTGCCGCCGGCGCAGGTTCCGTTCATTCTTTCTTCAAAGCCGCCTGTCAAAAAGACAATTTTGGCGTCCTCGCCGCCCAGTTCCACCACAACGTCGGTATCGGGAACCAGCAAATCAACAGCGCCGCCCAAAGCGAAAACCTCCTGCACAAAATCAAGACGGCACGCCTTGGAAATGCCCAATCCCGCCGAACCGGAAACCGCCAGTTTAAATTTTTTATTTTTCAAAAGCAGTACCATATCCTTGATGATACCTTCCAAGCTTTCGGCAATTTTGGAATAATGCCTTTTGTAAACCTTATACAATATTGCATTTTCCTCATCCAGAACAACCGCCTTAACCGTGGTTGAACCAACGTCTATGCCTACTTTATATACCAAATTTTTCACCTGCTTTCACAATCCCAATAAAGCATATGCCGAAAATCCGCAATTATCCTCAAACCCCTCGGTTTTCTTAAAATTAGTTTTCGCCCGATTGTTTTCGGGCGGTGATTTGGGGTGTTTGAGCAATACACTGCACAGCTAACCCTCTTTGCTGTTTTCCCAATAAGCCCAATAAACCGATTTCAATATACCCACATCTATACCCGCATTGTTTAACTGCATAAAACCTAAACACTAACCGTTTTTTTCAGAAACTAAAAAATTACGCAGCAATAATTTTCGAAAAGGGAGAAATCAAAGAAAGAACTCGCCTGCCTCATATCGGCATTACTCTTTATTAAGTTGTCTTTTGAAATTTATGAATTATATATTGCAATTCCATATTTTACAATTTTGTATTAAAACAATCCGATAATTTTTATTAAAAATAAATTTAATAATGCCGCTATCGGTTACGGCAAAATTATCCGTCAACATTCGGCAAGGAAACTGCCGTTTGTCGGTTTGAACGCAGACATGAAAACCGCTTTGCCGTTAATGCTATTTTACAAAATAACACCACTCGTGTAAACCGACAAAAATATCCAAAATGTCCGATGAGCCGCCGCTGCTGAGTTACAAATCCTACTTGGTCAAAATTGACAAACAATTCAAACAAATGCAAGGAAACAACCGAACAACACAGCCAACCTCTCACCGAACGGCACAGACAAAACATTTTTTCGGTTTTGCAGCCGCCGTCCAAACAATCAACAAAAAAATACAAATAGCAACATTATATATCATTATATATTAAATAGGTAGAAAAAAAAAGAGCAATTTTAAAAAATTGCTCTTTTTTTTGATATAAAATTCAATTCTATCTGCCGTTTTTCAAATAATTGACATTATTGGTCTGCCTGTCCGCTGTCAGCGCTGTCTGCATTGTCGGCTGAGTCGGTTTGAGCTGCCGTATCATCGGCGGAAGCGCCGGCGTTATCTGCGGAATTGTCGGCGTTATCCGCATTGTCGGTATTGTCTGTACTGTCAGTATTATCGGCACTGTCATCTTCTTCAACAGCGTATTTATATTTGTATTCTTTGTCGTATACGGCGTTATCCATGGCATCCTGCATAAATGTATTGAAGTTTTCGTTTTTCTGGTCTCCCAGCAGGCTGTCGGTAATTTCATCTTTCAGATTTTCCCAGCCTGTAACTTTTTCATCCAATTTGATTACAAAATAACCGTAGCTGTCGTTTTTAACGGGTTCGGTGGTGTAGGAACCTACTTCCTGCAAACCGAAAGCGGCGGAAACAAATTCGGGAACATAGGCTTCGGACTGAGCTGTGAAGGCATCGTCCAAAACGCCGCCGTTATCTTTGGTTGCCGTGTCGGCGCTGTATTCTTTTGCCAATTCGGCAAAATCGCCGCCGTCGTTCAGCTTGGTGATAACTTCTTTGGCTTTGGTTTCGGCCTCTGCCCAGGAATCATCGCTGGTTGTATCTTCGGGCTGAACCAAGATATAGGATACTTTTACTGTATCGAAAGCGGTGGGGTCAGCTTCGTATGCGGCTTTCAGCTCTTCGTCGGTTGCAGTCAAATCCTTGTTCAAATCATCGAAAAGCGCCTGATAATACAGCTGAGATTCGATAATCCATTTGATGGTGGATTCTTCCAATTCATTTTTTTCCAAAAATTCATTATAAGCATCTTTGTCGGCAAAGGCTTCTTTTTCTTTTTCAAATTCTTCGTCAACTTCTTCAGATGTTACTTCCAAGCCTCTTTCTATGGCGCCACTGCGAACCAATGCCAACTGTTCGGCGTTGGTTACAGCCTGCTCTTCAATCATTGCCAAATACTGAGCGCCTTGTTTGGATTCGGTGTCAATTCCGTAAGCGGCAAGGCTTTGGGAACCTGCCGCAATATAATAATCAACGACAGCCTGGGGAACTTTTTCACCGTTTACAATCATTGCGGTTTGACTGCCGCAGCCTGCCAAACAAAAAACTGCCATACATACCAGCATTAAAGCCAGTACTTTCTTCTTTAAACTCATTTCATAGCCTCCTAAAAATAAAAAATAGATTTAACTTATTATATAACACATAGTACAATTTTACTATTTTTTCTCCTGTAATGCAAGTATATCCTGCAATAAATTTGTCAATATTTCAAGTTTTGCCTTATCGGACAAATTGCTTATCCGCAGACTGATAACAAAGCCTTTTTTGCTGTTGAATTTAACCGTATTGCCGTATTTTTCGGCAATTTTCACCAATGTGCCGCCCTGAATTTGGTGGTCGGCAAAAAAGCGGATGTTAAGCCCCGTGCCGACAGCGACAACGGAACGCACCAACAGGCGGTTTGCCAAGCTTTTGATTTTGCTTAAAGCGAAAAGATTTTCCACCCCCGGCGGCATAACACCGAAGCGGTCGTTGATTTCCGCCGTCAGTTTTGCTTTTTCCTCATCGCTTGTCAAAGCGGCAATGCGTTTGTAAATCTCAATTTTGATTTCCGTGTCGGGCAAATAATTATCGGGGATATAAGCATTGACACCCAAATCCATCTGCAAGGATTCTCTTTCCTGCCGTTCTTCTCTCGGTTGATTGTTAAGCCCCGCCTCAACTTCTTCCGCCACCATTTTGCAGTACATTTCAAAACCGACGGCGGCAATATGCCCGTGCTGTTCCGGTCCCAGAATATTGCCGGCGCCGCGGATTTCCATGTCCCGCATCGCAATCTTAAAGCCGCTGCCCAGCTCCGTAAAATCGCGGATTGCCATTAGTCTTTTTTTTGCATCGTCGTTCAGCATTTTGTTGGCAGCAAATGTAAAGTAAGCAAATGCCTGGCGGGGCGATCTGCCAACCCTTCCCCGCAGCTGATACAGCTGAGACAGACCAAAATGGTCGGCATCTTTAACAATCATGGTGTTGGCGTTGGGAATATCCAGCCCCGACTCGGCAATGGTTGTGCAAACCAAAACGTCACCCTCGCCTTCGATAAAAGCGGTCATCACATTTTCCAGCTGCCGCTCCGTCATCTGACCGTGCGCCACCAGAACCTCGGCATCGGGAACCATCGCCTGAACCTCCCGCTGTACCTTTTCAATATCCTGAACTCGGTTATAAATATAAAACACCTGTCCGCCTCTGGCAAGCTCTTTTTCAATGGCGTTTTTAATCAAGCGGTAATTATATTCCACAACATAAGTCTGCACGGGCTGCCTGTCCTCAGGCGGCGTGGTGATAACACTCATATCCCGCATACCCACCAAAGACATATGCAGTGTTCTGGGAATCGGCGTTGCCGACAAGGTGAGCACGTCGACACTGTTCCGCCATTTTTTGATTTTTTCCTTGTGGGCAACGCCGAAACGCTGTTCCTCGTCCACAATCAAAAGCCCCAAATCCTTAAAGACAATATCTTTTGAAAGCAGTCTGTGAGTGCCGATTAAAACATCCAGCGTACCGTCCGCCGCCTTTTTCAAAAGCTCCGTTTGTTTCTTTTTGGCAACAAAACGGCTGATCACGCCGATTTCCACAGGATAATTGCGGAACCTTTCTTTAAAGGTATGGTAGTGCTGTTCCGCCAGAAGTGTCGTGGGCACAAGCATTGCCACCTGTTTGCCGTCGCAGACAGCCTTGAAAGCCGCACGCATGGCAACCTCCGTTTTGCCGTAGCCAACGTCGCCGCAAAGCAAACGGTCCATCGGTCTTTTGCTTTCCATATCCCGTTTAATATCACGGATTGCCTCCAGCTGACCGTCTGTTTCTTCGTACTCAAAAGCGTCTTCAAATTCGTTCATCCAGTTGTTGTCAGGTGAAAAAGCAAAGCCCTCCGCCTTTTCTCTGGCGGCATAAAGCTTCAGCAGTTCGTCCGCCATGTCGGCAACAGAAGCCCGCACCTTATGCTTAACTCGGCTCCACTGATTGCCGCCCAGCTTATACAGCTTGGGAACGGCTCCCTCGTTGCCGATATATTTCTGCACCAAATCCATCTGATCGACAGGTACAAAAAGCTTGTCGCTTCCCGCATAATCAATATGGAGGTAATCCCTGGAAACGGAATCAAGCGTAATTCGTTCGATTCCCCGAAAACGACCGATACCATGGTTTTCGTGAACAACTAAATCTCCCGGTTTCACCTCAACAAAGGCGTCAAAGCCGTTTTTGTTGTTTTTTTTGGCATGGCGTTTTTTGTTTTTTGCTACCTTGCCCAAAAGCTCTTTTTCCGTAACAATCACAAATTTGCCGTCCGGGTATTCCAGCCCCTGGGTCAAAGCCAAAACGCTGACACCCGCCGATTCAACGCCGTGTTCCCGCAAAAACTGCCGCATATTTTCAACCCGAACACCCGAACTGGCGCAAAAATAGATATTATAGCCCCGCTTTTGCCAAAGGCGCATATCCTCGGCAAAAAGCTCCGCCTGTCCCACATATCCGGTTACAAACCGCATTCCGAAACGCAGCTGCTGGTCATACTCTATTTTACACTTGGCAGGCAGCGCCGCAAAGGAAAAATTCGGCAATCTGTTAATTTGAGAAATCAACTGCTCCGCATCACAGAAATTTTTGGCAAATCCCGGCAAAATCTGCCCTGTGTTCAGCAATTCATCATAATACGAATAGCGTTCATCGTCAATTTCCTCCAAAGTACG
>JAHZFN010000093.1 GCA_019421315.1 Peptococcaceae bacterium
AGTATTTTTTAATTATCTCCCCGCATTGTTTGGGTAGAAGATAATATAAAAATATATTTTATATTTTTTATATTTGATGAGGAGGAATATATTATGTCTAACATCGATTGGAAACAGATTCAAGATTGGGACAAAAAGTATATCTTGAAAGCATTATTTGCAGAAGATGAATACGCACCTATGTTCATCGAACATACCGAAGGTGACTATCTTGTTGATAAAGATGGTACCAAATGGTTGGATTTCTGCAACCAACTGTACTGCGTAAATGCAGGTCAAAAAGTTCCCGAAGTTCAGGAAGCTATCAGAGAAGCTACCGAACGTTACGGTTTCGTTTGGGACGAATATGCAACAGACTACAAAGCTGAAGCTGCAAAATTGTTAATCGAAGACGTTATCAACGCTCATTCCAAACATAAATGGGCTAAAAAAGCTCGTTTCACATTGGGCGGCGGCGACTCCGTAGAAGTTGCTTCCATGCTCGCACGCTTGGTAACAGGCAAATCCTTGATCGCTACTCGTGTATTCGGTTACCATGGTGTTTCCGCCGGTGCTTTGTCCTGCACACGTTTGAACCCATCCCGTAACTCCGAAGCAAGAGCTGACGGTACAACAAAAGCTTTGGCAGGTGCTGACTATCAAGGTACTTTCGCTACTCCCGCTCCTTTCTGTTATCGTTGCCCATTGGGTCATACATATCCTGAATGTAAATGCGCATTGCCCGGCGGTCAGCTGCCTTGCGTAAAACAAACAGAAGACATCATCAGAAACCATGGTGTTGAACGTGTTGCAGCTATCATCACCGAACCTGCAATGGGTGCCGGCACAATCATGCCTCCGAAAGAATACTTGCCTCAGATCTTCGAAATGAAAAACCGTCTTGGTATCCTCTGGATCTGCGACGAAGTTTTGATGGGCTTCGGTCGTCTGGGTAAATGGTTCGGTCATATGTACTACAGCGATGACATTTATCCCGATTTGATGACAACTGCAAAAGGTTTGTCCTCTTCTTCCATGCCTATCGGTGCAGTAGTTGTTGGCGAAAAAATCGCAAACTACATGGAAAAAATCCGTTGGAACCACGTTTCCACATTCTCCGGTCATCCTCTGGGCGTAGCTGCTGTATGCGCTAACTTGAAATACTTGCTCAAAAACGATGCTCCCGGCAAATGCGCTGAAGCAGGCGAATACTTCCGTTCCGAACTCTTGGCTTTGCAAGAAAAACATAAAACTGTTGGTCTCGTAGCAGGTGCCGGTATGTTCTGGCAGGTTGAATTGGTTAAAAACAAAGAAACCAAAGAAGCTTTCATTCCTGAAGACCGTTTCTATCAATACCAAGGTATGCAAACCATTCCTGTTGGCATCGTTGGCGGCGAATGTGCTAAGAAAAACGTTATCTTGACAGGTTTCTGTCCTAACACATTGCGTATCGGTGCATCCTGCATGGTTTCCAAAGCTGATATGGATAAAGCTATCGACGCTTTGGATGGTGCATTAACTGTATTGGATAATCAATGCTAATCATTTAACCTAAAATCAAATCGGGTCAGCCCTAACGGGCTGACTTGGTTTGAGATTTTTAATGTTTGCGCCATTTTTATGTTATTTGAATCATAATTTATTTTTGTCCGTTCTTTTTCTGCGAATTGTCAGAACATTTGCAAGAATGATAGAAAATTTCTCATGTTTTTCAAATATTGCTAACATATTAGTAATAAATTTTAATAATGAAGTGGTCAAGCATTATCTGTTCATCAAATATCTTTTTTAGGATGAGATATTTGAATTTGTTTCTGCAGTTTGACAGTTAAAGATACAGTACTTTTCATTTATGTCGGCTTTTGGCGAACCGACAGTTTAGTTTTGCCCTGTGTCTTGCCTGTTAAACGATGTATTTATATTATGGAGGTGCTTTTTATGGCAAATACTAAAAAAATTGGGTTTATCCCATGTGTCGCTACTGCGATCGGTATCGTAGTATCTTCTTCTGCACTTACCTTGATGGGTGAAGGTTTTGGTGCCGGCGGTACAGCATTCCTGGTTTCCATGGTTATCGCTGCTTTCCTGAACTTATGTGTTGCTTTATCTTTTGCGGAATTATCCGGTATTTTACCCGCAGCCGGCGGTATCAACCACTACACTCTTCCTGCCATGGGTTATGGTATGGGTATCTTTGCAGTATTAAACGGTTACTTCGCAGTATCTATTTTGTCCAACGCAGCTGAATCCTTTGTTGCCGGTGATGTATTGGCTCAATACTTATTCCCCGGTTTGGGTATTGAAGGCTGGATTTGGGGTCTGATCCTCATGCTGATCCTTGGTGCAATCAACCTGCGTTCTGTTAAATCCTACGCTTATTCCCAGGTATTTTTCACATCTGTAATGGTTGGCTCCATGATCATCCTTTCCTTGATCGGTTTGTTTGGTCTCGGCAATGAACCCGCCATCAATCCTCAATGGGGCTTTGATTTGTCCGCAGGCGGCGGTCCATTCCTGCTGCTTGGTTTCTCTTTCTGGCTGTTCATCGGTTTGGAATTCGTTTGCCCGTTGGCAGAAGAAATCGAAAACCCCAACAAATTCATTCCTCTGGCAATGGTTACAGCTCTTTGTGCAATCTTCATCTCCGACACATTGTTCGGTTTCTGTGCATTAAAATACGTTGATATGGAAACATTGTTCAGCGGCGGCACACCTCATGTTAAAGTTGCATCTGCAGTTCTCGGTCGTCCCGGTGAAATCTGGATAGGTATCATCTCCCTGATGGCTACCTGCTCCACATTGAACACATTTATTGCTGCCATTCCTCGTATGCTCTTCGGTATGTCCCATGAAGGTCAAATGCCTAAAATGTTTGGTAAATTGAACCGTCTCGGTTCTCCTTTCTGGGGTGTAATCCTTGTTTGGTTCATCACTTCCTTGTTGATCGCTTGCTTCCATGGCAGCGAAGATGCAGTTACTTTGGTTAACGTATTCATCATCTCCGGTTGTATCGGCTGGATGATTTGTTACATCATTGCTCACTTGGACGTTTTGATTCTCCGCAAAAAATATCCGGATGTTCACAGATCCTTCAGAGTTCCCGGCGGTTCCGTTCTCCCAGTTGTTGGTATTTTGGGCTTGCTCTTCGTTATCGTTTATGTATGGCCCGATGGTTGGGACACTATCCTCTGGGGTTGGCCTTCCGAAGGTAAAGAAGCGTTCTTTGGCGGTTCTGTAATCATTTACATGTTCGCTTTGGCAGTTGTAATCGTTGCAGCAATCTGGTCCGCTTTCTGGGTTAAATGCAAAATGCACAAAGGTTTCTTTGAAACTGTTCCTCTGGAAAAACTCCGTGCTGACTTGGAAAATTCCGAAATCGGAAATCGGTAAATAATGATTCTCTCATTTACTTAAAATAATTTGTTATAATCGATTAGCATTGAATAATGACAAATACGGCAGGGCATATCGTTTGATATGCCCTGCTTTATATTTCACCACTACTCCAAAGCTTTAATTAATACAGAAAATATTGACAACAACACCACAAACGCATATTATATTGATATGATTAATTTTTTCAAACATCGCTTTACATAGAAAACAGCCATAAATCGTTTTTGCTTACTACCCTGTCAATCATCAAGAAACGGAGTGTTTATATTATGACTGTTACAATATTTAATACAGAAGTCAACCTTCTGGCGCAGCTTTTCGGCTTCATAATGCTTATCTTCGTTGTCATATCCTACAATGTTCATGACAACAAATATTTTGTCTTTATGACATTTGCCTTTTTCTTCTGTGCCTTGGAATCCATAACACTTGGTTCCGTAACCAATTTCATCTGCTGCCTTGTTTCAATCTGCCGCAGTCTTTCGGTGCTATATTACCGCAAACGGGATAAGGATATTCCCAAATGGCTGCCGCCCTTGCTTATTTTGCCCATATTTGCCATCGGTGTCTGGGCAGTCCTCACCGATAACCCATGGTACCAATTAATGCCGCCTGTGCTTATTATCACTTTGACAATTTTGACACTGCAAAAGAGCATTTTCGTCCTGAAAACAGGCAGTATATTCATCGAAAGCGGTCTGATGGTTTTTAACTTCTTCATCGGCGCCTATGTTGGAGTTATACGTCAGTTAATCGCCGTTATCTCTGTAATTATCGGGCTGATTCGTTACAGCAAAGCATTAAAAATCGGCGAAGCTTCCGATTACTTAAATGTCTTTGACAACCATCAAAAATCAACGGAAAACAACGCCGCAAAATAGCGGCAGTTTTCTGCTCCAAATTAACATATCAGCACAAAAACAAGCGGTTGGCTTTTGCCAACCGCTTGTTTTTGTGTATATAAAGTATTTACTAAATCATAACCTCCATCCAAACCTACAATGCCACCTAAAGAAAAAGCACTTGTCAAAAGACAAGTGCTTTTATGGTGACGCGTAGGGGATTCGAACCCCTGAATGCCAGCGTGAAAGGCTGGTGAGTTCAGCCGCTTCTCCAACGCGCCGAGTGGTGATCCATCGGAGATTCGAACTCCGGACACCCTGATTAAAAGTCAGGTGCTCTACCGACTGAGCTAATGAATCATAATCGCTACATGCTGTCCACAGGTATATATTCTACTATAACGGTTGCCTAAAGTCAAGGCTTTTTATTAATTTTATTTAATATTTTTTGAATTTTGTTTGAAATTCGGGAAAAATCTCGGAAAACGGCGATTATTTGTTTTTTCTTTAAGATATTGGACAAATTTTCATAGCAATTTGCCTGTTCGTAGTATATAATATTTAGTAGGTTATTATTCAAATATACCGTCGTTTGGCTGATTTTATATTGTTTTTCGGCGGGGCGGCGTATTGCTTGGGAAAGCTTGGGAAAGCTTGGGAAAGCATGGGAAAGGAAGAAAAAAATGATTTTAGTCAGAAGAAAAAATTATATCGGTTTGGGTTTGGCAGTTGTTTTGGCGGCGTTTCTGCTTTGCGCGGTTTTTGGCTCTAAAGCCTATGCGGCGGTTGAGTACAGCCTGATTGTCAATAACGGCGAGACCTCCAATACATATACAATTTCCACCGAAAACGGCAGGGATAACGACGGCTTCCCGATGATTCCCCTGGGCTGTCTGCGGGACGGCACGGGCGCCGGTTTGGGCTGGTACAACACAGGCTACGGCGCAGTTTTGGTTTGGGGAACGGCGGAAAATCCTGCGGTTATGGTTGTCAACTGTTCCCGAATTTATGTTAAAAATGCGGCGGGCGCTTACGAATCTCAGGTTTGGGTCGGCGCCGCCACAACCAAAAACGGCGTTTCATATATCCCGATGAAGCTGGCGCCTTATCTGGGTTTTGAAAAAACGGTGGATACCGAAAATAAAACCATACACTCACGATGGCGAACGCCTGCACTCCCGTTTCCGCCGACAGCGTTTACGCCGAAGCAAATTCGGCTGTGATGTCTTACTTAAACCCGCCTGTGGTTTGGCTGGGCAGCGGCTTGACTTACTATAACCCCGCCAAAAAAGACAGAACCATCAATGTTACGCTGGCAACCAATGCCATCAACAATGTGGTAATAAAACCGGGGCAGGAATTTTCCTTTAACAAGGTGGTAGGTCAGAGAACATCCGCCAAAGGCTACAAAAAAGCCATCATTTTCTCCGGCGGCGGTCAGGTAATGGGCTTGGGCGGCGGTGTCTGCCAGGTTTCCACAACTCTTTATCAGGCGGTGAAAAAGAGCGGTCTGAAAATTACCGAACGCCACTCCCACAGCCAAAAAGTTTCCTATGCCACATCGGAAACCGATGCCACTGTTTCTTACGGAACCAAGGATTTCCGCTTCGTCAACAACACCGACGGCAATATCTACATCAAGACAACGGCTCAGGGCGGCGAGCTTTATATGAGCATTTACAAAGGCAATCTGCCCTCCGATACGGCAAAATACCTTCAGTAATTATTTTGTGAATTGTTTTTTGCTTTTTATTTGCTTGTAAAATGCTTTAATAAGGTATAAAAACGGGCGTTTGGCGGCAAATATGCGGCGGCAGATACAAATATTGAGTTTTAACGATATTCGGGGCGGTGCTTCAGCAAACCGCCGCCCTGAATACATGAATACATTTTTTTTGCGGCGCAATATAATGAAGAAAATAATTGACAAAGCAGACAATAATTTGTATAATTGTTAGGTGGTGCAGGTGTAAAAGGCCTGCATAGTTTTTTGGTTTTAACAACGGAGAGGAGAATTAAATATGACTTCTGTTGTAGTTGTAGGCGCTCAATGGGGCGATGAAGGTAAAGGTAAGCTGACTGACTTTTTGGCAAATCAGGCGGATATGGTTCTGCGCTGCCAGGGCGGTTCCAACGCCGGTCATACTGTTGTTGTTGACGGTGAAAAATACGCTTTGCATTTAATTCCGTCGGGCATTTTGTCCGCAGGAACCAAATGCATTATCGGCAACGGCGTTGTTTTGGATTTGAAGGTTATCCTGAACGAAATTGCGGGCTTGCACAGCAAAGGTCTGACAACCGATCATCTTTCCATTTCCGAAAAAGCGCATTT
>JAHZFN010000094.1:0-9469 GCA_019421315.1 Peptococcaceae bacterium
AGTTCTCTCACAATTAATTGTTGTTATGTTTCAAAAAACAACTCCCAAAGCAATAATGCCGATACCGACAGCAAACGCCAAAATATCCAAAGCACCGAATTTGGTTGTGCGGTAACTGCTGTCTTTGGTTCGTAAATTAAATCCTCGCAGTTCTGCCACAATGGCGGCACTGTCAATTTTCTGCCGCTGACCGCCGCTCAAGGAATTTATGGCTCTCTGCCGCAAATCTGCAATGCCGACCTTTTCCAAAGCTTCATCTAAACGATTGGGAATTTCAGCTTTCGGCACACCGAAATTTTCCAAACCGAACAAAATCTCATCTTCCACCACAGATGCCACCATCTGAGCATCAATATCCTGGAAAACGCTGCCAACAACCGTGGAAATGGTTTCCGGCTTGGTTTCCACCGTGTCATAGCCGTTGACAGTAACCTCTCCGTAAAAATCACCTGTATAATAATGAGGTATCACACCGTTTATGGCATAAGTCAAAGTTGATTTGCCTGCACCGCTGTTGCCGATGATACCGACAAAGTATTTCAAAACGGCGCCTGCCGTCAAAAGCAAACGCACTCATAGATGTACCATCATACATCCGCCACTTTTACGGTTGGCCTCCGTCTCCCCTACTAAGCCAAGGCTTTTCAGATGTCAATGTTTTTTTGCAAAAAAAAATATTTGCTATTTTTCTTCACATTTTTAGCAATAATATTTTTAGCAATAATACATAACATTTTTTATAACCAATCAAAGCAAAAAACAAGAAAAGAACGGTTTTGCCGTTCTTTTCTTGTTTAGGATATTAGGTTACAAATTATATTATGAGATGGATTTATTTAGATATTTTCATTATAAATTTTGAACGAAAAATTTATTTAAGGCTTTATATTATTTGGCGGCAGCCTTAATTTTTTCTGTCAAAACAGGTACAATTTTGTTCAAATCGCCGACAATGCCGTAATCGGCAACATCAAAAATCGGCGCTGTTTCATCCTTGTTGATTGCCACAATAATGTCGGATTCTTCCATGCCTGCCAAATGCTGAATGGCACCTGAAATACCGATGGCAAAATAAACATGAGGGCGAACGGTTTTGCCTGTCTGACCAACCTGGCGTTCTTTATCCAGCCAGCCTGCATCAACACAGGCTCTGGAGCAGCTGACTGTGCCACCCAAAGCGTCTGCCAAATCCTCCAAAAGTTTAAAGTTTTCCTTGGAGCCAACACCGCGGCCGCCGGAAACCAGAATTTTGGCAGATTGAATATCCACGGTTTCGGAAAGTTTTTTGACAACTTCCAAAATTTCAACTTCATGTTTATCGTCATATTGCAGCTGCATTTCTTCAACGTCAGCCGTTCTGCTTTCGTCCCGTTCTGCTTTCTGCATTACGCCCGGGCGAACAGTTGCCATCTGCGGACGGAAATCGGGGCAAACGATGGTTGCCATAATATTTCCGCCGAAAGCAGGTCTGGTCATACGCAGATTTTTGCTTTCTTCGTCAATTTCCAATTTTGTGCAGTCGGCTGTCAAGCCTGTATGCACTCTAGCGGAAACCCTGGGTGCCAAATCACGGCCGATGGCAGTTGCACCGTACAAAAAGATTTCCGGTTTTTTGGTTTTGATAACCTGATCAATGGCGGCAGTATAAGGCAGTGTTGAATATGTCTGCAAACGTTCGTCATCAACCAAAATAACATGGTCTGCACCCATGTATGCCAATTCTTTTGCCAAATCTTTAACATTATATCCCAAAAGAACGGCAGTAACCTCGGTGTTCAAACAGGCGGCAAGCTCTTTGGCTTTGCCAATCAGTTCAAAAGAAACACCGGAAATTTCATTATCCACTTGCTGTGTAAAAACAAATACACCTTTATATTCTTCAAAACTCATATTGCTCACCACCTATAAAACGAATTTTTCCTGCAATTTTTCAACAATGTAATCCGCTGCTTCTTCGCCGTCCAAAACAACCTTTTCACCGGCAGGCTTCAAGCTCTTGGGGAAGGATTTGACAACCTTTGTCGGAGAACCTGCCAAACCGATGTTTTCATCGGCAACCTGAACGTCTTCTCTGTGCCAAACCACAACCTCTTTTTCACGGTAAGCATCGAAAATGCCGCCGGGCGTCATATATCTTGGTTCGTTGAGTTCGGAAAGAGCAGTTAGCAAGCAAGGCATTTTAACCTTAACTGTGTGATATCTGTCTTCATACTGGCGTTTTACGATGAGGTATTCGCCTTCCAATTTAATTTCTTCGGCATAGCTGACATTGGGAATACCCAAATGCTCGGCAATCTGAGGACCGACCTGAGCGGTGTCGCCGTCGATTGCCTGCCTGCCTGTTATAATCAAATCATAGTCCAAATTTTTGATGGCACCTGCCAAAGTGGACGAGGTTGCCCATGTGTCGGCACCGCCGAATTTGCGGTCCGTTACCAAATATGCTTTGTCGGCACCCATTGCCATGGCTTCACGCAAAACCGCATCTGCCTGCAAAGGCCCCATGGAAATTACGGTAACTTCAGCACCTGTTTCATCTTTTAACCGCAAAGCAGCTTCCAAACCCGCTTTGTCATCGGGGTTCATAATGCTGGGAACGCCGTCACGAATCAATGTGCCTTTTACGGGATCCAGTTTAACCTCGTTGGTATCAGGCACCTGTTTAATACATACTACTATTTTCATCTTGTCCTGACCTCCTTAAAGCAAACTGCCGGAAATTACCATTCTCTGAACTTCCGATGTTCCTTCGTAAATTTCGGTAATTTTGGCATCACGCATCATTCGTTCAACATCATATTCTCTGGTGTAGCCGTAACCGCCGTGCAGCTGAACCGCTTTTGTGGTAACTTCCATTGCCACTTCGGCAGCATAAAGTTTTGCCATGGCTGCTTCCACCGAAAATCTGTCCTTGGTATCTTTGGCAATGGCTGCTTTGTAAACCAAATTTCTGGCAGCTTCAACCTTAACTGCCATATCTGCCAGCTGGAACTGGGTGTTTTGGAATTTTGCCAGAGGTCTGCCAAATTGTTTTCTTTCTTTAACATAAGCTATTGTGCTTTCCAAAGCGCCTTCGGCAATGCCCAAAGCCTGGGCGGCAATGCCGATACGACCGCCGTCCAAAGTCTGCATGGCGTAAACAAAGCCTTTGCCTTCCTTGCCCAGCAAATTGCCTTTGGGAATACGGCAATCGGTGAAAATCAATTCATAGGTGGAAGAACCTCGAATACCCATTTTCTTTTCTTTGGTGCCGAAAGTAAAGCCGGGGGTGCCTTTTTCCACAATAAAAGCAGAAATGCCCTTGGTGCCTTTGGATTTATCTGTCATTGCGAAAACAATGTAAATATCCGCTTCCTTACCGTTGGTGATGAAAATTTTACTGCCGTTCAAAACATATTCGTCGCCGTCCAAAACAGCCTTTGTTTGCTGACCGGAGGCATCTGTGCCGGCATTGGGTTCTGTCAAAGCAAAAGCTCCCAGCTTTTCACCGCTTACCAAAGGACGCAGAAATTTTTCTTTTTGTTCGGGGGTACCGAATTTTTTAATGGGATCGGATCCCAAAGATGTGTGAGCAGAAACAATAACACCTGTTGTAGCGCAAACCTTGGAAAGTTCCTCCACAGCCAGAACATATGTCAGAGTGTCGCAGCCCTGACCGCCGTATTCTTTGGGCATCGGAATTCCCAAAAATCCCAGCTTCTGCATTTTGGCAACAGTTTCAGACGGAAAAGCTTCTGTTTCGTCTGTAATCTGTGCCAAAGGCTTCACTTCTTTTTGGGCAAAATCCCGAAACAATTTTCTTGCCATCTCCTGCTCTTTTGTCAACAAGAAATCCATAAATAACGCCTTCCTTTCAATAGATCCTTAACCCGATAATATATTTACAGCCAATCTTCAAACCGAGGGTTTTGCTTGGCAGGCGGGCAGAACGAAAAAAATGTTCTGCCCGAAGGGTCCAAGCAAATTGCGGTTTAAGGATCAGCGATCTTGTCTTATTAATTGGGGAAATGCCGTTTTTCCGTTTTGTAAAATTATGCAAAATCACAAAAGCGGATTGTCGGCTTTTATTTTATATAAAACTGAATTTAATAACAAAACGTTAAAATAAATTGAGGGAAAGCGGATTTTTATGTGCGGAAAATCCGCTTTGACCGTCAATTTATTTTTTTAAGAGAAATATGTATATCTATCAAACGCTCGTGGGAATTGCCGAGCAATAAATAACAATTAATAAGCCTTTTTCTTCTCCGTAATTTTTTACATCAGGGTTTGGAAACGGTTGTCGGTTATAAACGAAACTCAGCCGGGGACTTAAAAAGACCAAGTCAGCCGACAACCGTTCCGAAACCGAACTTAAACAGATGCCTTCCCTAGGAGTAGAACGGCATTGTTCTGCTTATTTTACTTGCCGTATTTAAAGAAACCTTCACCGGTTTTAATACCCAGCTTGCCTGCGCGAACCATTTTACGCAGGTACGGATGAGGTCTGTATTTGGCGTCGCCTGTTTCAGATTCCAAAACCTCCATAATAGCCAAGCAAACATCCAAACCGATTAAATCACCCAAATGCAGGGGACCCATCGGATGATTGGCGCCAAGCTGCATTGCGATATCAATATCTTCGGCAGAAGCCAGATGTTCGGCATAAATACCGATACCTTCGTTAATCATCGGAATCAAAATTCTGTTTACAACAAAACCTGCACCTTCTTCAACCTGAACGGGAGTTTTGCCCAAGTCTGTTGCAATTTTTTTGATTTTTTCAACTAATTCTTCGGGAGTATTTAAACCTGCAATAACTTCAACCAATTTCATAACAGGAGCCGGATTGAAGAAGTGCATACCAACCACAGGTCTGTCCAAAGCAGCCGCAATTTCCGTTACGGAAAGAGAAGATGTGTTGGTGGCAAACATACAATCGGGGCGGCAAATCTTCATCAATTCTTTAAAGGTTTGCTTTTTGATTTCCATGTTTTCAACAGCCGCTTCAACAATCAAATCGCAGTCTGCGCAAATATCCTTTTCGCCTGTATGGATGCTGTCCATGATAGCTGCAACCTGCTCTTCGGTCATTTTGCCTTTGGCAACTCTTTTATCAAGACCTTTTTTGATGGCTTGTTTACCGTTTTCGGCAATTTCCGCATTTATATCACACAAATATACTGTGTAGCCTTCTGTTTGAGCAAATGTTTGGGCAATGCCTCTGCCCATTGTTCCTGCACCGATAATACCTATTTTCATATGTCATTCCTCCCAGCTTCAGCTGTCATCTGTTTATTAAGTCCCTTTTGCAGACAGCCTTATTTTTTTTAGTTCCTTGTTTACTTGATATTTTTTTCAATATTTACCTAAGAATTTTACCTAAAATTACACAGATTATATTAAAATTTTTTATCTGTTAATAAATTTATCGACTTTGGTTTTGTCAAGAAAGGCCTGCATACCGTTTTTCTGGTCAACGGTTTCAAAACAGCCGCCAAACAATCTTTCTTCAATTTCCACGGCTCTGTCAATATCTGCCTGCAAGCCTTCGTTCATAGCAAGCTTGCAATGTCTTACTGCGATGGGAGCCTGTTTGACAATTCTTGCCGCTAATTTTTTGGCTGCTGCCATCAATTCTGCGGCGGGATAAACGCTGTTCACCAAACCTACTCTGTATGCTTCTTCGGCTTTGATATTGACTGCGCCGAAAACCATTTCTTTGGCTTTTCCCGGACCGATTAACCTTGCCAACCGCTGCGTGCCGCCAAAACCGGGGGTAATACCCAAGCCGACCTCAGGCTGCCCGAAAACGGCGTTTTCGGAGCAAATTCTGATGTCGCAGCTCATTGCCAACTCGTTGCCGCCGCCCAACGCATAGCCATTGACTGCGGCGATAACAGGTACGGGGAACTTTTCAATCATCAGGAATATATCGTTGCCGAATTTGCCGAAGGCTTCCGCTTCCGCCACTGTCATTTTGCTCATTTCGCCGATGTCGGCGCCTGCCACAAAGGCTTTTTCGCCTGCTCCCGTCAAAATCACACATCTGACAGTATCAACATCAATATCGGAAAAAGTTTTTTGCAAATCTGCCAAAACCTCTCTGTTCAAGGCGTTCAGCGCCTGCGGTCTGTCGATGGTTACAACACCGACCGCACCGTCTTGTTCATACTTAACATATCCCATCCTGCAATCCCCCTTTTTTCCTTTGCTAATCAACCCTTATATTCCCGAAAGATATAACAAACTTTTTATAAACTTTTTATATTATTAAAACTCTTAATTTTTTTAATCTCTTTCAACGATTGTTGCGCAGCCCATGCCGCCGCCGATGCAAAGCGTTGCCAAGCCTTTTTTGGCGTCTCGTTTCTGCATTTCATGCAGCAATGTAACAAGGATTCGGCAACCGGAAGCTCCTACAGGATGACCGAGAGCAATGGCACCACCGTTGACATTAAGTTTTTCGGGATCGAAATGCAGTTCTTTGCCGACTGCAACAGACTGAGCCGCAAAAGCTTCGTTGGCTTCGATCAAATCAATATCGTCAATGGTTAAGCCTGTTTTTGCCAAAACTTTTTTGGTTGCGGCAACAGGACCTACACCCATGATTTTCGGGTCAACGCCGCCCAAAGCGCCTGCTACCCAGTATGCCATCGGTGTAACGCCCAATTCTTTGGCTTTTTCTTCGCTCATAACAACAATAGCTGCGGCGCCGTCATTAATGCCGGAAGCGTTGCCTGCTGTAACAATACCGTCTTTTTTGAAAGCAGGTTTCAGTCTTGCCAAGCCTTCGGCTGTTGTGCCGGGTCTCGGACCTTCATCTGTATCTACGATAACAGTGGATTTTTTGCTTTTAACCTCCACAGGAACGATTTCATCTTTGAATTTGCCTTCTGCCATGGCTTTTTCGCATTTCTGCTGACTGTTGGCAGAGAATTCGTCCAATTCTTCACGGGTCAAGCCCCATTGTTCTGCAACGTTTTCAGCGGTAATGCCCATGTGGTAGTCGTTGATAGCATCCCACAAACCGTCGTTTACCATGGTATCAACCAATGTGTTGTTGCCCATTCTGTAACCGAAACGAGCTTTCGGCAATGCGAAAGGCGCCAAAGACATATTTTCCGTACCACCTGCAACAACAACGTCGGCTTCGCCAGCCATAATCAAAGCGGCAGCTGTGTTTACCGATTTCAAACCGGAACCGCAAACAATATTCAATGTCAAAGCGGGAACTTCAACGGGAAGACCTGCTGCCAAGGATGCCTGGCGGGCAACGTTTTGTCCCAAGCCTGCCTGAATTACACAACCCATAATAACTTCGTCAACATCTTCCGCTTGCACGATTTAAAGCTTCCTTAATTACAATTGCGCCCAAATCTTTTGCGGGAACTGTGCTCAAAGCACCACCCATTTTACCGATCGCTGTTCTGCAAGCACCTGCCAGTACAATTCTTTTTGTCATCTTAAATCGCTCCTTCCTATGAGTAAGAAAACCATTATTTTTTATTTTGCTCTTTCTTACTCTTTCAATAAATCCTTAAAACATATTATATTTAATTATATTTTATCTGTTATCTTTGTTTGAACTCCAAACTCTTTCTTAAAATTTAACGGTTCATGCAGATTTGACAAAATTTTCCAAATATTAAAATTTTTAGCATTTTGCCTTCTGCATTTTTCCGTTTAAAACTTTGTTAACTTCTTTCATAGTTTTGATTATTGCTTTAACTTTTTTCGTCTTAATTTGAACTTTGCCGTTTCGCTTGTTTTTCGTTAAATAGAATATACCACAAAAAAAAAGCCTTGTCAAACCTTTGCTTGCATAATTATTTATTGGTTTTTTATGCACAAAATAAACAGTGAATACAAAAAACAAAATACTAAAATTGTATTTCACACGCAACCAACGCCCACAAACCAAGGTTTTAGCTGAAATTATAACAAAAATGATACGTGTATATAATTAAAATGCATAATTAACAACCAAAAGTACTATTTATTTTTATTAGCAGTTTTGTATTTATATTCAGTATTTTGTTATATTTTGAATCTTGTATACCGTATTCTTTGCAGTATTTTTAAATTATTTTATTAATGCTGTACAACTCGACTGTTTTTTTCAGGTTTCAACCCATTGTTTTTCACAATGAATACATATTCATTGTGAAATTTTCAGAATTTTCCATGCAATTTGGGCGTTTGTTTCGGCTTTTTGATAATTTAACACTCCATTCAATCAACTTCAAAATATGAATTTTTTGTGTAATTTACAATGTTTTATTTTTTTAACGGTAAACATTCAAACCTCCGCCCTGATTTAATATATCAGAAATTTAAATTTTGATAAATATTTTCTGCCGACAAGACCATAATATTATTGACAACAATTTAATTTATGAGGTGATAAAATGAAATATGCCGTTCTTAATTCGGCGGAGATTGAACTTCTGCAACAGCTCGAAAAGGATTTTTCCGCCAAAATCAACAAAAATGTAAATTTAGTGGCTGCAGACATCTGCCGCTGACCGCAAAAAAAGCAATTTCGTTTAAACGGAATTGCTTTTTTTTGAATTTTTTTACTTCTTAATTATATGAATACAGTTTAAGCGGCTCAATTCTTATTCCAACTCCAAACCGCCTGTGTAAAGCTGATAATACTTGCCGCCTTGGGCGATCAAATCCTCATGAGAACCTCTTTCGATGATATTGCCGTGTTCCAAAACCATAATAACGTTGGAGTTTTGCACTGTGGAAAGCCTGTGAGCAATAACAAAAACCGTTCTGCCCTCCATCAGCTCATCCATGCCCTTTTGCACAATGGCTTCGGTTCTGGTATCAATGCTGGATGTAGCTTCGTCCAAAATCATTACCGGCGGATCAGCTACGGCGGCTCTGGCAATGGAAAGCAGCTGCCGCTGACCTTGGGAAAGACCGCTGCCATCGCCCGACAAAACTGTGTTGTAGCCGTCAGGCAGCATGGTAATAAAATCGTGGGCATTCGCCTGTTTTGCCGCCTCGATGCATTCCTCGTCGGTAGCGTTTAAGTTGCCGTAACGAATGTTATCCATAACAGTTCCCGTAAACAGATTGACATCCTGCAAAACAATGCCGAGAGAATGGCGCAAATCCGCCTTTTTGATACGTTTAATATCAATGCCGTCATAAGTTATTTCGCCGCTTTGAATATCGTAAAACCTGTTAATCAAATTGGTGATAGTGGTTTTGCCGGCACCCGTCGCCCCGACAAAGGCAATTTTATGCCCCGGTTTGGCGTAAAGGCTTATATCATGCAAAACCTCCTTATCATCGGTGTAACCGAAATCAACATGATTAAAACGCACATCACCCGCCAATTTGCGGTATTCCGCCTTGCCGTCCTCGCCAATACGTTTCCAAGCCCACATTCCAGTGTGCTGTTCGTCGGTTTCCCGCATTACGGAATTGCCGTTTTCATCCTTAGCCATTTTAACAGAAACCAAAGAAACAG
>JAHZFN010000094.1:9479-10218 GCA_019421315.1 Peptococcaceae bacterium
GAATACACGTTCGGCGCCTGCCAAAGCCATCAAAACAGCGTTGATTTGCTGAGAAATTTGGCTCAGCGGCTGCACAAAGCTTTTTGTCAGCTGCAAAAAGGAAACCACACCGCCCAAGGTCATGCCGCCGATGCCGCCGATTACAAACAAACCACCGAAAACACCGACGAAAACGTACATAACATTACCTAAGTTCATCATGATAGGCATGAGAATATTGGCAAATTTATTTGCCAAGGTGGCGTTTTGACAAAGCTCTTCGTTCTTTTTGTCAAATTCCGCCTTGGTTTGCGGCTCATGGCAAAAAACCTTGATAACCTTCTGCCCGTTAATCATCTCTTCAATGTAGCCGTTGACGTCCCCCAGAGATTTTTGCTGAAGCATAAAATACTTGCCGCTTTTTCCTGCCAAAAGCTTAACCAATTTCAGCATAATAACTACACAAACCAAAATAACGATTGTCAAAAGCCAGCTTATATAACACATTGCCGCCAAAACAGCAACAATGGTTACCAAAGAAGATAACACCTGGGGAATACTTTGGGAAAGCATCTGCCGCAGCGTGTCGGCATCGTTAGTGTAATGGCTCATTATGTCGCCGTGATTGTTGGTGTCAAAATAACGAATCGGCAGTTTTTGCATATGAGAAAACATTTGCAAACGAACTTTTTTCAGAACACCCTGGGAAACGTTGACCATTAACCTTGTATACAAAAAGGACGAAACAACACCGACCAAA
>JAHZFN010000094.1:10228-10602 GCA_019421315.1 Peptococcaceae bacterium
AAGATACCCGCCATCAAAGCAATAACTCTGAGCAAGCCCGTAAACACGGGATTAGCCTCGCTCATCAAAGGCACAATGTAGTTATCCACCAAAACCTGAAGAAACAGAGAGCCGGCAACACCGGTTACGGCAACCAGCAAAATGCAAATAATCACAACTATCAGCTGCCAGCGGTAATCCTTCAAATAAGACATCAGGCGTTTGATTGTTCCTTTTTGGGGTTTTTGCACTTTATGCATCATATTACGCGGAGGTGCCATTATTTATCATCTCCTTTCTGCTGAGATTGATATACCTCGCGGTAAATTTCATTGTTTGCCAAAAGCTCTTCGTGGGTGCCTATACCGTTTATTTGACCGTTATCCATAACAATA
>JAHZFN010000094.1:10612-13320 GCA_019421315.1 Peptococcaceae bacterium
ATTTTGTGGTATCGGGAATTTCTGTTTTAAATGCGGCATTAATCAAAGCGTCGGTTCTCGTATCGACAGCACTTGTAGAATCGTCCAGAACCAAAATTTTCGGTTTTTTCAGCAAAGCCCTGGCAATGCAAAGCCTCTGCTTCTGCCCGCCCGAAACATTGGTGCCGCCTTGTTCAATATGAGTATCGTAGCCATCGGGAAATTCTCTGATGAAATCGTCAGCCTGCGCCAGTTTGCAGGCGTAAATCAATTCTTCGTCTGTGGCATTTTTATCACCCCAACGCAGGTTTTCTTTGATACTGCCCGAAAACAGCACATTTTTCTGTAAAACAAAGGCAACATTGTTGCGCAGCGCCGTCAAATCATAATCCCTAACATCAACACCGCCTACCTTAACAACGCCCGATGTCGGATCGTAAATTCTGGGAAGCAGCTGCACAAAGGAGCTTTTTGCGGAACCTGTACCGCCGATAATGCCTATGGTCTCACCTGAATTGATATGCAGATTAATATTCTTCAAAACACTGCGTTCGGAATCCTTTTTATAAGAAAACCAAACATTTTCGAAATCAACCGAGCCGTCTTTAATTTCAGAAATCGGGTTTGCGGCATCTGCCAAATCGGATTTTTCGTTGATAATTTCCACAATACGTTCGGCAGAAGCTCTGGACATGATAATCATAACGAAAATCATGGAGAGCATCATCAGACTGATCAAAACCTGCATAATATAGCTGAACAAGCTGGTCAGCTCGCCCGTAGTCAGCGCTGTGCCGCCCGTCAAAACGATAGTCCGCGCCCCAAACCAGGCAACACCCAGCATACAGCCATAAACCACAAACTGCATAAGAGGACTGTTCAACATCAACAGTTTTTCCGCCTTAACAGCAATTTTATAGATTTTAGCAGCAACAAAATTGAATTTTTCATCTTCGTGTTCCTCACGGACATAAGCTTTGACAACACGCACGCCGTGCAGATTTTCCTGAACAACATTGTTCATATCGTCGTAAGCGTAAAACATTTTTCTGAAAAGCGGATGGGCTCTTGTCATAATCAGGTAAAGCCCAACCCCCAAAATGGGAATCGCCGCAAAAAAGATACTGGCAATTTTGGCATTGATACTGAACGCCATAACCAAAGCGCAGACCATCATAATAGGTGAGCGAACGGCAATGCGAATAATCATCATATAGGCGTTCTGAACATTGGTTACGTCCGTTGTCAGCCTGGTAACAATGCTGGCAGTGGAGAATTTATCAATGTTGGAAAACGCAAAATTCTGCACATTGTAAAACATATCGTGCCGCAGGTTTTTGGCAAAACCTGCAGAAGCGTCCGCCGCAAAAAGCCCCGACAAAGAGCCGAATAGCATGGACAAAATTGACAAAGCCAGCAGACCTGCGCCGATTTTCAATGTTACGGCGGAATTTCCCGCTTCAATGCCATAATCTATCAGCTTTGCCATAACCAGAGGAATAAAAACCTCCAAAATAACCTCAAAGGTAACAAACAAAGGCGAAAGCAGAGATGATTTTTTATACTCTCTGATACTGCCCGCTAAAGTTTTTATCATATACAGCTTCTCCTTTCCTCACTATCGCAGTTTTTTATATACGCTTCATTATATTTTAAATATAGCTATTCAATCGGTTGCATTTATTCCAACCCGACAAAACTCAAGCTTTATCATTTTCAATATTTTTATTTTTATTATTCTTCTCATAATTTTTTTCAACATTTTTCTGCATCTCACAAAGGTTGGCTTTGATTTTATTCAAAGTTCCGAAAAAAGCAGTCATTTCCTCTTGAGAAATGCCTTTAATCATATTTGCATCAAATTCCCTGATTATTTTATGATGCTCCAGCAGAATTTGTTTGGCCTTATCGGTAAGTATGATTTTTTTCAGTCTGGCGTCGCAATCCACGCTGACTCTTTGAATCAAGCCGTTTTTTTCCATGGTCTGCAAAATTCCCGTTACTGTGGAACGCCTGATTTCAAACTCCGTCTCCAAATCCTTTTGAAAAATATCCTGCTCTTCATGCATTTTCAAATAACCCAAAATCCAAAAATGAACCTCGGAAGGCATTCTGCAAATATCCCTCAAACGTTTGGTATTGACACAGCGGTGAGCCATATTTGACAAAGTCCGCAGTTCATACCCAACCGTTCCTTTATGAGGTCCGCCTGCGCAAGGATTTTCGGGGGAAGCGGCAACATCGTTATCAAAAATATTGTTTTCTTTTTTACTATACATAATCGGCACCTAGTTTCTTATTTTTTGCATTTATTTGGATTTTCATAATCTTTTCGAAGCTCTGCCCCAAAACGGGCAAAGCCCAAAACATTGTTAGCCGCCGAACTTATTTGTTCGCACCCTAACATTATAGCACTGTGAAATTCAAAGTCAATACTTTTCGTAAAAAAAAGTTCGTCACCGAACATTTTTTCGCAAATATCAAAAAATAAAAACAATCACAGCATAATTATGCCACAAAAGAAAAAATATTAACATAAGTATCGCCATATCTCTGGAATTAATAGCTTAATTGTGCTATGATTAAAATAGCATTTTTCGGAGGTATTATATATAAGTATGAAAAAACTTATTCGTATTCTGGGTGTCATTTTTTTAATAAACGGCTTGCTCAGCCTGCTTTACGCAGTTTTGATGATCGGTTACGACATCAAGCCGCTGCTGTTTTTC
>JAHZFN010000095.1:0-1538 GCA_019421315.1 Peptococcaceae bacterium
GTTGTTTTGGGTTTGGAAAACCGCATTGTCTACGATTTGGTCGACGTTGTGCGGGGTAGCTGCAAGCTTAAACAGGCTTTGATTAAGGACAAACGGTTTGAAAATATGTATCTGCTGCCTGCCGCTCAAACCAAAGACAAAACAGCAGTCAACCAAAAGCAAATGATAAATTTGACGCAAACCTTGAAGCAGGAATTTGACTATGTGATTATCGATTGCCCTGCGGGTATTGAACACGGTTTTAAAAACGCTATTGCAGGCGCCGACAAAGCCATTGTGGTTTCCACGCCCGAAGTTTCGGCGGTGCGGGACGCCGACCGAATAATCGGACTTTTGGAATCGGCAAATCTCTATTGCCCCAAGCTGATTGTAAACCGCATACGCCCCAAAATGGTGCAGGCAGGCGATATGATGAGCGTTGACGATATGCTGGAAATTTTGGCGGTTGAGCTTTTGGGAATTGTGCCTGATGACGATTCCATTGTTACCTCCACCAACCGAGGCGAGCCTGCCGTTTTGGACGAACATTCCAGAGCTGGCGAGGCTTACCGCAACATAACAGACAGAATTTTAGGTGAAGAAATTGAGTTTTTGGACTTGACGGATACGCCGGGATTTTTTCAGAGGATTAAATATTGGTTTGCCAAATAAACTTGCCGCATAAAAGCATAAAAAAAGAGAGGAGGTTATGTTTATGGCATTGGGAGATTTAATAAGCAAGCTTTTTGCAAAGGATAATCAGGTTAATAACGATAATTCCAAGAGCATTGCCAAGGAAAGGCTTAAACTGGTTTTGGTGCAGGACAGGGCAAACGCTTTGCCCGATGAAATAATGGAGGAACTGCGGGAGGAACTGATATATGTGATTTCCAAATATATGGATATTGACGTCAGCCAGCTGAATTTCGGCTTGACAAAAAGCGACAACGAGGTTGCTTTGATTGCCAATATTCCCGTGGTCAGAATAAAAAGGGAAAAAGATATTTGTTAAAGCTTTTAATTGCCAAATCCACTTGCAAAAATGTCGAATAAAATATATAATTAATAAAGTGTATTTTTGTAATATTTTAAAAGTGGAGATTGTGTATGTTTGAAAAAAAATTATGGCGAAATCTGGACGTTATTTTGCTGATTTTCCTGGTTTTCCTTTTAACCTGTAGTTTCATCACTCTGACCAGTGCCTCGATGAATATGATTGAAGGCGACCCGTATTATTACATCAGTAAACAGGCTTTGTGGGTATTTATGGGCATTTTGGTTGCCGTAGGCGTTTCTGCCTTCAATTACCAAAACCTATACAGACAGTCAAAATATTTGTATGGTTTTATGTGCCTGCTGCTGCTTGGCGTTTTGTTTATGCCTGAACAAAAAGGTGCGCACCGTTGGTATGACCTGGGCTTTATGGATTTTCAGCCGTCGGAATTGGCAAAGATTATTACAATCATTTGCTTTGCGGCGTTTTTGGTTGCCAAAAGGGATGAAATCAAGACGTGGAAAACCTTTTTCATGTGCTTTTTGGTGGTCGGCGTGCCGATGGG
>JAHZFN010000095.1:1548-1879 GCA_019421315.1 Peptococcaceae bacterium
CTTAGGCTCCTCTTTGGTTTTCTTTGCCATACTCCTGGTTATGATGTGGGTTTCGGGGATTCCCAGAAAAAGAATGTTGGGGCTTTTCGGCATTTTGCTGGTGATAATTGCCTTTATCTTCTGGGATTTGTACGTTTCGACGGGCGGTTTCGACCATATGGCGGAAAACCTGGTTGTGCCCCTGCCGATGAAAACATATCAGCTGATGCGTTTGGTAATTTTCATCAATCCGTACATGGATCCTTTGGATACAGGTTATCACATCATTCAGTCGCAGGTTGCCATCGGTTCGGGCGGTTTGTTCGGCAAGGGCTTTGGGCAAGGCTCGCAG
>JAHZFN010000096.1 GCA_019421315.1 Peptococcaceae bacterium
ATACAACATTGGTACCGCAGGGCTACGCAACCCGTGCCGAAGTTGCCTCCATTCTTCACAGATTTATCGAACATATTGCCAAATAATCGCATTGTCTGACGACAATTCAGAAAAATAAACAAAATTCAGCTGCCCAAACCGTTTTGTTTGGGCAGCTGATTTAAACGAGGTGGATTAAATGAAAAAAGCATTAATGTTTTTATTCTCTTTCGCTTTGGTTTTCGGTTTGATGAGTTCCATGGCTTTTGCCGTGGACGAAAGCCAGCATTATGATTTCCAAGTAAGAGTAAACGGCGAAACTTCCGTAACTGCCAATGTCGGTGACGAAGTAACCGTCAACGTTGTTTTGAAAGGTGATCCCAGTCCTTTCCAAGTATATGCAATTCAAGATGAATTGGTTTACGACACAACAGGTTTGCAGTTGATTGACGGCAGCAACACCACAGCCGCCGATTTCCGTTTCAGCACTCGTCCCATGAGCAACGGCGTTGACAACAAGATTATCATTGCCTATGTATCTTTTTCTTTGAACGGCAAAACCATGGAAGACGGTGTTGAATTGGCATCCTTTAAAATGAAAGTTTTAAAACAGGGTACTTTCAAAATCAGCAGTGTTAACTACAAGACTTCCACCAGCAGCGCCATGGATGTTTACGCCAGCGTTTCCAACGATGTAACAATCAAAACTCCGGGCGGCAGCAATGGCGGTAACGGTGGCGGCGGCAGTACGACTGCTTCTTACAGCGTAACATTTGATACAAACGGTGGCAGCACTGTTGCCAAACAAACCGTTGAAGACGGCAAAAAAGCAACCAAACCTGCCGATCCTACCAAAGCGGGCTATGAATTTACAGGCTGGTTCACAGACAAAGAATGTACAAAGGCTTTTGATTTCAACACTGCAATTAAAGCCGACACCACACTTTACGCAGGCTGGAAAGCCGCAGGCGGTACAACGACAAATTTCACCGATATGGAAAATCATTGGGCAAAGGATGCTGTTAATTTCGTGGTAAGCAAAGGTCTTTTCAACGGCACATCCGATACGCTGTTCAGCCCCGATGAAAACATGACTCGCGGTATGCTGGTAACGGTGCTTTGGCGTTTGAACGACAAACCCGCAGTTGATTCCGCCGCTAAATTCACTGATGTGGCGGCAGAAGCTTACTATGCCGATGCTGTGGCTTGGGCAAGCGCCAACGGTATCGTGAACGGTGTCAGCGCAACGGAATTCGCTCCCAACGCCAACATTACCCGTGAACAAATGGCTGCTATGATGTATCGCTATGCGCAGTTCCAAAAATATGATGTAAGCGTTGGTGAAAGCACCAACATCCTGAGCTTTGATGATGCCGCAAAGGTTTCCGAATATGCAGTTCCTTCTGTGCAGTGGGCAGTGGGTGCAGGCTTGATGAACGGCAGAACCGAAACCACGCTGGTACCTCAGGGTAACGCAACCCGTGCCGAAGTGGCAACGATTTTGCAGAGATTTGTCAATAATGTTAAATAGCATAAAATAGCGTTAAATAATGCAAATTTGATGATGGCGGCAGGCGGCGATTTGAAAAATCGCCGCCTGCCTTTTTGGCATTTGCGGTGCAAAGCGCATTTTGCTGTCGCTCTTTTTGTAAGCAAATTGTAAACGGCTGTGTTAAAGCTGATTTTTTTGTCTTGACAAAGGCGAATTACATCTGCCAAATTACACCTAACCAATCATGCTGTATAGTGCGAAAATTTGCTGTTTTTTCAGGGAAATATCAGTGGGTTTTGCAGACGGTAGCTTGACAATACAGGTGAATTGGTATATATTAATAGTAGTGAAATAGGGCTGTTTTTCGGCAGATTTTTTTGTTTTCGACAAGGTTATTTCATTAAAAATTAAGTACAAAATCATTAGAATTTGCGATAAAGAGGCAATAAAATTATTTGAAATATTATTTGTGATAAATAATAATGTTTATTGGCTTTCTTTTTATTGGATTTCTTTATGTTTGTTTGATAATTTGCATATTTTTGCCGGTGGTTTTTATGTTGATTGGACGGCAAAGGTTGTGAATTATTTTTTATGAGATAATTTGTTCGAGCGAAAAAATAAAATAAAGCAGCTCGATGATTTATCATATTTTGCTTTAGGGTTAAGGCAGAGAGGATGTGTGTTAAATGAAGAAAAATGTGATCAGAGGCATTTTTTTGCTGTCTTTGCTGTTTGCTGTGTTTTTTGCCATGGCAGGCATTTCAGTGGCAGCTGAACAAACACTGCAGCTGAAATTGAACGGCAATGTGGTCGACACTATTGTTTATAGTGAAAACGGCATTGTTTCCGGCGATGATTTTGCAAAGCTTTATGAAGAAGAACAAACCGCTGCTCAATATTCTATGCTTGGCAGCGGCAACAAAAAGATTTTGGGAACAGTCAAAGGTATTGATCTAAGCCATCTTTATCAGTATGTTTTGCAAAAAGCGGGTTATTCGGCGAACTTTACCCGTGATTTGCCTGAGATAACTAAATTTGCATTTACTGATAACAGCGGCAATAAGCCGTTTAGCCGCACCTTGAACTGGGCGGTAATGCAGGGTTATTACTTCCCGGCATTCTTTACAACCGACAATACGGCAGATGATTTTGTGGTTTCTGCCGATGGTGCGGTGGCTGTTGCACCGATGTTGGGTATGTACAGTGCTGTTGGTACTGTAACGTTTGCTTCTGTTACAGCTGAAAGACTGGCAGAGATTGCAGAATCCGCACAAATTGACGATACTCTTGAATTCCGCAATTTCTACGGACAGCAGGAAGCAACCATGTTTGATGACAAAGCAGGCAAAAACGCCAACAGCTCAGTTTCGGGCATTGATGAAATTGACATCACTCCTGTTATGTATGATGTAACGGTTGACGGTCAAACCACAAAAATTCCGCATGGCGCTGATTTTACTGTACCCGATTTGGGTGAATCTGACGGAGCGGCAGCTTGGACTGACGGCGAAAAAATTTATCTGCCGGGTGATCAGATTTTTGCTGACCATGATATGACCTTTGAGAAAGCAAAAAAATTGGTTTTGAAGGTTCAGGCTGATGACGGAACAATCAAAGAAGCCGCGGAAATCTATTATACCGACAAGGGCATAATCAACGAGGATTTTGCGGCATTGTACAATGACGAACAAACACCCGGCAAATATTCGATGCTTGGCAGCGGTAACAAAAAGATTTTGGCTTCTGTTAAAGGTATAACACTCCATGATTTATACCAATATGCTTTGAACAAAGCGGGTTACAAAATTAAAAACAACTTTAAAATAGATAATGATACAACATTTACATTTACCGATAACAGCGGCAATAAGCCGTTTAGCCGCACCTTGAACTGGGCGGTAATGCAGG
>JAHZFN010000097.1 GCA_019421315.1 Peptococcaceae bacterium
CCTTTTTTGTCGTAATGCAGAGCTTTCTTCTGAATACTCTCCGCCGCAATCTCCAATGTTATATCACGCACACCGCCGTCATTGGGAGCCGTTGTTAAAACCGCCAGCTCCAAAGCATTGAAAGCAGTTCTGGCATCACCGCCGCAGCTGTCTACCAAATGCTCCAAAGCATCGTCATGCAGTTTTATGCTGTAATTGCCCAAACCTCTTTCCTTATCCTCAACCGCCTGCAAAAGCAGAGTTCGAATATTCTCCCGTCTCAGGGGATAAAGCTGAAAAATTCGGGAACGGGAAAGGAGAGCCGAATTAACCTCAAAATACGGGTTTTCCGTCGTAGCGCCGATCAAAATCACCGTGCCGTCCTCCACAGCAGGCAAAAGAGCGTCCTGCTGGCTTTTGTTGAAACGATGAATTTCGTCGATGAAAAGCACCGTCCGCATATTATACATATCAATATTGTTTTTGGCGGTTTCGATAACCTTGCGGATGTCTGCTATGCCGGACGTAACGGCGGAAAGCTGTTTGAAATCACTGCTGGTCGTGTTGGCGATAACCTTTGCCAGCGAAGTTTTTCCCGTACCGGCGGGACCGTAAAAAATTAAAGACGACAGCCTGTCCGCCATAATTGCCCGCCGCAGCAGCTTGCCTTCGCCCACAATATGCTCCTGCCCAACGTATTCATTTAAGGTTCTGGGGCGCATTCGCGCCGCCAAAGGCTCGGCTTTTTTGCGGTTTGCCTCCGCCATGCCGTCAAACAAATTCATAAAAGCCACCTCAGTTTAAACTATATTTCTGTGCGTAAATTTACTCAAAAAATTTTTTCGGGTCATTTTCCCGTCGGCTTTCTCAAACAAGAATTTCTTAGCTCATCCTCAAAAAGCATTATAATTTATATATATTGCTAATAAATTCTGATTGAATTCAATTAAGCATTAATCTGCAAAATGGATTTTTTCTCTGTGCAGAGTTTCGTCGGCTCTCGGTTCTTTGTTCTCGTCCTTTTCACCAATGGCAACAACGGCAAGCACCCGCAGATTTTGCGGCAAATTCAATAATTCCTTAACATTTGCTTCGGCGTCGGTTTCGCCTTTGCTTCTTTTCCTGATCTGAACCCAAGTGGCGCCCAAGCCCAAAGCCTCCGCCTGCAAAAGCAGGGAATACGCCGCCAGCGAGCTGTCCTCAATCCAAACGTCGCATTTTTCGGGGTCTGCCGCGACAACAACCGCCAAAGCCGCCGTTTTCAGGGGCGTTGTACCGCCGCCCTTGACATCCGCCAAAGCCTGAATTTTTGCCGAATTTGTTATAAAGTAAAATTCACAGGGCTGCAAATCCCTGGAGGTGGGCGCCAAAAGCGCCGCTTTTTCCAAGAAAGCCAACTCTTCTGCCGTCAATTTTCGGTCGGTGAATTTTCTGATACTTCTTCTTTTTTGCAATATATCCGTCAAAACCTCTGCACTGCACCAATCTGCCATGTCAAAACCTCTCTTACTTAATATATCTGTTATATTATGTTTAAAATCTTATTCTCTGTTATTC
>JAHZFN010000098.1:0-1558 GCA_019421315.1 Peptococcaceae bacterium
TTAATATCGGCGTAAATCTTGCCTGCAATTTGGCTGTCCTTTGTCCAGCCCACCAACGTTACAGCTTTAACGCTGCTGCCAACACCCGCATAGCCTTTCAGCTTGGCGGCGGAAAGAGTTACTTTACTCTGCGCCAGATAAGCTGTGCCGTCCAAAGGCAGATGATAGCCATCGCTCAAGTTGACGTTTTGCGTATCTTTGTAAATTACATTATAAGTTTCGTCTTCATAGTCGGGTTTACCGTTTTCGTTGTTGTCAACCGCCCATAAAGCATAGAACAAAACGGGATTTTCATGGTCGGCATCGAAACGGTATTCCTCACCAAATGTGTAATAAGTATAAGTTTTGTTGTTCAGTGTTACTGTATGGGCATCCTTATTAATCTGCTCGGCAGATGTAACAACGCCCTGAGCCGCTGCACCGTCGGCATTGGTTGTAAAGCCGATCAGTACGCAGTTCTGCCGTTTCAGAGAAACATCTTTTTCTGCGGCAATTTCGGTTTTCATAACGCCTGCCTGCAAAATGACGGGAGAAGGCAGTTTGCCGACGCCGCCATTTGCGTCATAAGCAATAACAAATTGGCTGTTTTCCAACCAGTCGGGTTTATCGTTATTGTTGAAATCGGCGCCCCAAACGGCATACAAAACGGTGTCTTCTTCAATGATGAAGGTACCGCCCAAGGGGATAATGTTACCGACATAGTTGACGTATTCTTCCGTTGTTTTCAAAATGTGAACACCCGGTTCGCGGCTCCAGCCAACCAGCTTGTAATCGGTCAGCTTCAGCATGGAACCGTCGGATACCGTAACAGTTACCTTGGGAATATAATTGTTGTTGTCAACGGGAACACTGCCTGTGTAATTGGTAACACCTGCGTTATATGTTACATTAAACTTACCTTCGTCCAAGTCGGCAATACCGTTGCCGTTTTTGTCGGCTGCCCAAATGGCGTAAAGCTGATAGTTATGGTCAACCTTTATTTGCTGACCTGCCTTATACCAAACGTCGGGCAAATTTGCCGCCGCCGTTACCACGTTGCTGACCTGAGTTTCTGTCCAGCCGTAGAATACAACGTTGGCGCCGCGGGACAAATCACCCTGGGAAGCCGCCAAAGCCATACTGCCGTTTTTGTAATAATTGGCGTCGTAAGGCTCTGTACCGCTTGTGTTGCCGTTGCCGTTATAAGAAACTCTGTAACGGGTTTCGCCGATGGAGAACGGGAAGCTGCGGCTACCCGTGTAGTTGCCCTGACCGTGTACCGTCAAGGTTGCGGTGTTTTGACCCGGATTAACGTTGTCGGCATAGCTTACCGTAAAATCGGTATTATCAATTAATTGATCGCCGTTAAAGGTAAGCAGTGTGTTCAATTCATCTTCGGGAATTGTTACACCGACGCCCGTATAGCCGTATTCACCCAAGGTTTTACCGATAACGTCGTCGTCTTGGACATTCTTCGGATGAATGATAACGGTGGTCGAACCGTAGGTTACTCTTTGACCGCTCTCATCGTTGATTACGCCTTTTGCTATAACCATATAGGTTCCCGCGGTGATAGGAG
>JAHZFN010000098.1:1568-6351 GCA_019421315.1 Peptococcaceae bacterium
TAAAGGTGGGTTTGGCGGGATTGGAGCTGTCAACAATCGGCGCAATGGTTCTGCCGGAGGTGGTAATACCGGTTACCTCAAAGGTGGTGTTTACCGTAACGTCGTTGTTCGCCAGTTTGGCGTTTAAGGTAATGGTATTGCCCTTTGTTCCGGCATAGAACGCCTGATTGGGGTCTGCTGTTACAGACAAATATGTACTTTCGTCCATAACCGTAAAGCTTCGTTTAATTGTACCTGTGTAGTTTTTACCCTGTGCGGTAATTTCAACGTAATAATCGCTGCCTGCCGCCGAGGGGACTTTGCCGTCGGTAATTTCCGTACCGTCGGGGTTAAAATACTTAACCGTAAAATCAGTGTCCTTTTGCAGAACCTTGGTACCGATGGCTGCCCAATATGTCAATTCCACCGAAGGCAGATTGTTGTTGCCCACCACAACGGAAGGCATGGAAACGGAAATTTTATCGGCAGGTTCGTTGTTTTCGTCGGCAATCTGTTTCGGAGTAATTTTCAGATACTGTTCCGCATCCAAAATCAAATTGTAGTTGGAGCCGACGGACAAACTGCCGATTTTCAGCGCATAGCCGGTGTCATTGACATCTTCACCCGGTTCTCGGCTGATTTTGCCCGGCATAGCACCGACATCAATGCCCAAGCTGCTGCCGGGAACTCTCAGAACATAACTGTATGCGGGATCATTGTCGCCGTATATTTTGGCGGCGTTCAAAACCTGAACATCAAGCTCTTTCTTGTCAACGGTATATTCCAGAGTGCGGCTGCCTTTATAGTTGCCTTTACCGGAAACCGTTACTTCGGCGGTTCCCGCATTCATATGGTTACGGTAAGCCAAAGTGAAGTCTCGGTCATTAACCAACTCGGCGGGAGTTTGCAAACCGTTTTCGGCGGCGCCGCTGTAAGAAGCTTTAACGTCAGCCACTTTCGGCGTTCCGTCATAAACAAACCGGTCTTCGGTCAGAGTAATGCCAACGGGGGTTGTGCCGCCCGCATTGTCATTTTCTGCCAAATCTTTCTGTTCGATGACGAATTCAACTGAACCGGCAGAACCGATATAGTTATTTTTACCCAAAGCGTAAATTGTATATGTACCTGCTTCGGTAAATTCTGTTTCGCCCGAAACAAAGGCTCCCGTGCTGTCAGCCGAGCCGTCGGCGGAAACAAAGTGATAGCTTAAAGTATAGCTGCCGTTGGGCAGTGTGAAACCGCCTCGTTCGATGCTGACTGCGGGCTTATAAGCCGCACCTTTGTAGGTTACGGTATCGTTGCCCATCATAGAAACGTCCAATGCGCCGCCTTCGGCAGTAATTTGAGTTGTGAGAACCCGTTTGCCTTTATAGTTTTTGTAAGCGGCAATGGTGCCGTCGCAGTCGATAATCACATGGTACCAGCCGACATCGGCGGGAGCAACAGCGGTATCTGCCCAGTAGCCGTCTGCGCAGCCGTCATCGGGAGAACAGATTTCACCTTCGGGGTGCGTGCCTTCGATCCATTTTTGGTAAGAAAGCGTAAAGTTGGAGCCTGCGGCTAAATTATAGGTACCCAAATCGGCATTATAAACAACGCTGTTGATGGCATATTGTTCATAGCCTGTATACGGCATTGTTTTATCATAATCAACAGCAATATCGGGGTCGTTGATATCTTTTGCCACAATGCGGAATTTCGTCTTATCGCTGACGGTGATGCGATAGTTATCGCCTGCCGTAAATGTGCTCAAGAGGTAACCGTAACCGTTGTTGGTAACGCTTTCGCCCTTAGTGCGGGTAAAAGAGCCGCTGATTTTGTCATGATCGGCAACATAGAAACCGTCCATAACTTCACTGCCGGCGGAAGCCGCCAGGTTTGTGGAATAGCTTACGTAAGCGGATTCGGGATCGTTGGTACCGTAAACCTTGCTTGCGTTGTCAACAGTTACGGTAACGGGGCAGCGTTCCAAAGTGAACAAGCCTATACCAAATTCGTTGACATCAATACCAAGCTCTGCTGCATAGTCGTCGTCAGGTTCAAAACGGACAAAGTACGTTCCCACATTCAAAACATCGTCTGCCGCAACCTGCTTGGTGCATTCAATATCCTTAAATACTTCCACCTTGCAGCGGTTGACATCCAGGAATTTACTTGTCTGACCTGCTTTATTGTAGACAATATTGCAGTCGTAGATCCAGCCGTAGCTGTCAAACGCTCCGCCGTTGTAAATATATGAAGTCGAATCGTTGAGAATATTCAGCACACCGCTGTCTTCATTGGCATAAACATGGAGCAGATAGCTGATTGTTCCCGTATAATTGCCTTTGCCATGAATTTTAATTTCGTAAATACCCGGTTTCTGCTTAACATCGCTGTCGTCTACCCAATAATCGGTATCGGCAGTCAAAACCATGCCGTTATAGTACAGTTTTTCGGAATGAACGATTTCCACACCGTTATAAATCATTTGGGTTTCAGCGTTAAGCATAACCCGGCTCAAGCCGTTTTCTGCAGTAACATCTGTGTTATCCAAATTTTTGGGAATAACAGTAAAGTTTTTGGAAACCAGGCTGTTGATATAGTTGCCTGCGCCGTTTGCCCAAAATTTATAGGAACCTGCATTAACAATATCAATATTCGTAACATTATCGTTGGCGTCCGTTGCATAAATATTGAAATCAACAGTATGAGAAAGCACGTTGCCGTCTTGGTTGTAAACTGTCATACCAGGAATCTGACTATGACCGTCATAAATACTGATTTCGGGATTCAGTTCGATATCTCTGATAGTTGCCGTGCTGATATTCAGATAGCCTATGCCGCGGTAACGGCCTGCATTATCGGATACAAACATTGTATAGGTTCCGGCATTGGAGGGAACGTGGTATGCTGTGCCAATTTCCAGGCTATAGTCTTCCTTGTTGAAACGAACTCTGTCTTTACCCTTGGTGGGAATATCCTTAACGTCTATTACACTGCCGTTTTCGCCCAAAGGATTGCCTGAGGAGTCAACCGCAACCTGCCAAACCTGATAATTTCCCGCCGAATCTCCGTCATATTCCTTAACAGAACTGTCATTGTAAGCCTTGCCGGTCCAGGGAACGTTGACTTCATCGGGAACCATAAACAGATTAAGCTGAGAGGAGGTAATCAAAACAGCATAATAGCCTGCGGCATTTTCGCTGTAATTGGCGTCCGTTTTGCTTTCCACGCCGTCCAAAATCAAAGAGCCTTTGTCATGACCTTTGGCAGTAACCTTGACATTATACAGACCTTCGTGAACGGGCAAACCGTCGCTGCCCAAAGCTGCGCCGCTGTTGATGGGGATAAATTCGATTGCGCCCGTTCCCAAATCCAGCTGATTGCCGTAACGGTCGTAAATCTTCGGTTCATAATCTTCAAAAACAGCTTTGATTTTTGCCTTGTATTTTTCAGACGAAGCTGCTTCGCCTACAACCACAACATTGGGAACATCAATTGTCAAAGCATCAGAATACGGCATAATCGTAAACAAGCAGCCTTTCCAGCCGGAATAACCGGAATAATTATCGGAAAGAGCCAGAAATTCGGTGGAATAAATTCCCGCCGATGCCGCATTCATATCTTTAACGGAAAAACCTGCATTTTCCTCATCTGTCAGAAGCTGTCCGTTCTTGGTGTAATAAATATCATCCGCATAGTAATATTTAACGCCGTCTGCTTCACCTGCAAAGCTGCCGTTTGCCTCCGTTGTCAATTTGCGGTAAACAGCTTGACACTCCGAAGAAATCTGTAATACATAGTTGATGTTATTATCATATACATTAGCTCTGTACGGAGAAGCCACATAACCTTTTACAACACCTTCATGACCGATATAATGAGCCGATTTCGGAGATAAATCCGTTATTGTTACGCTGGAATCGGAGATGGGTTTAGGGGCAACGGAAAGACGGGTACCGCCGTAAACGAAGTTTTCAGCAATGTCCTGACCCTCCTTAGTAGACTTGTTATTAGCATATTTGTTATTCCAGTAGCTTTCATATTGAGGCGAATATTGACCTTTGCCCGACCATTCCGCAGAAATATAATACGAATTATTCTCCGAGGTTACACCTGTGGCGTTAAGAGTGGGCAAACCTGCATATATATGAGTTGCGACACCGTTATTGTTTAAAACAGACTGCCCGGCATAGATACGATCAAACAGCGTTCCTTTCGGATTAACCAGCGATACGGCAAATTCCACAGTACCGATAAGGTGTTCACCGGTAACTATATTGCCCTTTGTATCATAAATATAAGCGGTAAAATCCACGTTATGTTCGTTGCTGTTGTAACCGTAGGTTATTGTGTAGTCGGAGGTTACCGGATAATTTTTCGAGCTGATAAAAGCATTGCCGTTACCTGTTCCCATGGAACCGTCGGGGTCATAAAGCTCATGGGCGTCGTCTTTGTAATCCCATGTTTTTTTGAGGACACAGGTTTCGCTGCCGCAAAGAGGTTCGTCCAAAGATGCTGAGATACCGTCGATTTTTTTGTAAAGATAACCGTCGTTGCCGATGAACCAGTTTTTGCTGTCGGCGGTTTCCATGCCTGCGGGGCCCGCCAAAGCAAATTTGGCGCGTATATTGTCCGCTTCGGCAGTGGTAACACTGTCATACATTTTTATCAGACTGCGTTCGCCCAGTTCATAATTCCATTGGTTCAGGCAAAGGGTTGCCACGGTTGAGCTGCCCTTTTGGCTGAAGGTTTCCGGAATATAAACTCGGCTGGTATCGTCAAAGTATAAATTGCCCAAATCACAGTTATTACCAATGCT
>JAHZFN010000099.1 GCA_019421315.1 Peptococcaceae bacterium
ATGGTTGATGGTTGATGGTGCCGGGGTTGGAAATTTGCGGAGATTTTGGTGTGGAACACGCCGAAGTCCTGAAATCTCAGTTAGAGGAACAGCAAAATGTTCAAGAAGTCGAAAATGTGCAGGCTGATATTCGGAATAAGCAGAAATGGACGCTCCGAGAAGCTCTGGACACTGCCATTGCCGGTGGTAAACTGTCTCCGAAACAGCTCAACAACATAGCCCGAAACCAACAGGCAAGGGCGGAATTTGAAGCCGCCACGGGCATTAAGTTAGAGGGGCTGTCCAACAAAAAGGCGGTGCAGGCAATTGACGGCAGGAGCAAAAACGCCACGAACGCCGATATTGAAAGTCAGATGAGGGAAAATATCGACAACCGAATTGCGGACAGCAAAGCCAAGGCAAAAGCCGCACTGCAAATCGAAAATGGCGATAACAAAACAAAAAACAATGTTGTCAAAAACGGCGACAGGGTGTATAATGATAGCAATCAAAATGAAAATGCTGTGATTGGAGGTAAAAAACATGGACAACAATACCAACAAGAAGCGCAAAATGACAAGGGAAGAAGCACTGAAACAAGTGATGGCGTCGGAAACGCTGGTGAAAGCGGCTGGGAACGACGAGTACACCAAGGGAATACTCCGGACAATGGCACTTATAAAGGAAAACAATCCGAGCTGGACGGACGGGGAAATAATCGAGTGGTGTCAGGAGTTCGGAGACCTATAAATCACAAAGAACCGCAAAGAATTATTGCCGATGTGCGGCGGGAAACCAAACATGGAGCTTGTGTAGACGAACCAACCCCTGCGGATTATGCCAGCGGCAAAGTTATAGGTTTTGTTTCCGAGGACGGCGAGGCTACAATCTCCGTTAGAAATGATGGGGATATTGTGGCTTTTGGTAAGACAAAGGATTGTAAAACTCGTGGTGCTGCCAAAAGCCTCATGTATACAGCATTACAAAACGGTGGCACAAAATTAGATTGTTATGGGGAAAACCTTGCTAAGTATTATCAAGAAAACTATGGTATGGTGCCTGTGGCAAAGGTTAAATATGACCCAAACGAAACCAGCGATGCCATTAAAGCGTATGTCAGAGATGTATGAGGCGGCGAGGGCATAGATGTTTATGTTATGGCTCACAACGGAGATGACATCAACACCATTCAAGGCACAGCCGAAAACGGCGACTATGAACTGACTGACCTTGACAGCCTGCCCGTCATGGAATACGACAAAGCATTGGCATACAGGGACGGTTTAATTGACAAGGGTAACAACTATGACGCTGTACCGCTTGCTCGTAACAACAAAAGCAACAAAGATGTAGCACCCAGTAAGTTTCCTCAACACGTTCAGGAATCCCCCGATGTATCCCAAGAGATTAAAGACAGGGTGGCGGCAGACGAGGAAATTCAAACCCATGAGGTATTGCACAACAAAGATATTGTTGCAGAAGCAAAACGCAGAGTGGGAAGCGGCGAGTGGAGTTCCGACAGGTTTGCTGCTCTTGACGCAAAACAGGCAACTGCGGAAGATGTGGCAATCGGTTTGGAGCTTTTCAGCAAGTACCAAAACGAGGGGAATTATGACGCCGCATATAACTGTGTTGAAAAATTAGACGAAATCGGCAGACGAGGCGGACAGATTGTACAGGCTTACACCTTGCTTAGGCGGTTTACTCCCGATGGCATAGTGTATTACGCCCAAAAGGAATTAAACAAAGTGTACGGCTCAATGAGTGAACGCATGCAAAAGAAATACGGCGAACAAATGAAGCTGTCTGAGGATGATATTAATTATATCAAAACGACCATGGCAGAAGCGCTTGAATTGCCGAACGGAAGCAGGGAACAACAGGTCAAGTTTGGTCTGATACAAAAGCGGATTACCGACAAAATCCCAGCAAGTACGGCACGCTCTTTAAGGGCTGCTACAAGGATTAATATGCTGGCAAACCTCAAAACCACCATTACAAGAAACATTGGCTCTAACGCCGCAGCAGCAGCTGTAAACGCTGCTATTACAGACCCCGTTGCCGTGCTTTTCGATAAATTGGTGGCAAAGAAAACAGGGGTTCGCACAACAACAGCCGGTACGGGCGGTTATGGCAAATCAGTGGTTCAGGGTATAAAGGAATCTGTCGAAGATTACAAACTCGGTATCAACACCAGAGATAAAGACGCAAACAGATACAATGAAGATTTGAGCGATTATGGTAAGGATTGGTTTATTGGGCAAGCCAAAAGTTTTAACGAAACAGGAAAGTTTGCCAAGGTCGGCAAATTCTCAAATATAGCTGACCGTCTTGTTTCCTTTCTTTTGGACACAGGCGACAGAATGTTTTATACGGCAGAGTTTAACAAGTCGCTACAATCACAAATGAAAGCGAATAATGTAAAAGAGCCTACCGTAGATATGGTTGAAACGGCAAAGTGGGTAGCTTTAAAACGAACATGGCAAGACAACAATGCCATTACAAGGACAGTCAGTAAAGTTGTCAGCGCACTTAACGGCGGTAAGGAGTTTGGTATAGGTTCAATCTTAGCTCCGTTTATCAAAACACCTGTCAACCTTGCCATTGCCACTATCGAATATTCCCCCGCAGGCTTGGTCAAGACACTTGCTATCGACGCAAGAAATTTGCAACGTGCCATCAAAAGAGGCGAGGGGGTTGCTCTTGCCCAGAAAAAGTTTGTTGACGGCTTTGGTAAAGCTGGGGAAGCCTTAATGCTTTATATAGCGGACAAAAAATACAGCCGATTATGTTTTTGAATAATCGGCTGTATTTTTATTAAAATAAGTTGATAAGAAAGCTTTTTGCGTCAACTGTTATTTTTTTGTTTGGCGGTTATTTGATGATGTTTTTGGCAAATTCCTTTACGGTTTCTTCCGTTAAGCCGGTATCGAGAGAACTGAGGGAGTATGAAAAGCCGTTTGCTGTCCAAACTGCGGTGTTGATGTTATTGTTGCCGCGGCATGACACTACCACATTTCCAACTGCCATGCCGTATTCA
>JAHZFN010000100.1 GCA_019421315.1 Peptococcaceae bacterium
CCGCCACACGCATTGGCGCCTGTTTCCACAGCGTTAGTGATAACACGAACTTGACGGTTTGCCGAACCTGCGATTTTTGCCAAATCGTTATGCATTTCTCTGCTCAAAATCAAATAGGGCGTTTGGATCAATATATACTTGCTTGCCGCCATAATTTTAACCAGATTATGCCAAAGCAAGGGCGCTTTGTTGTACGGCTCCGTTTTGTTGGCAAGAAACGTTATTTTTTTGGCGGCATATGTATTGGCGGCATAATCATACGGCGCAAAGGCTTCGGGATAAATTTGCTGCAAATCCTCAAATCTTGCCGCCGTTTGGGTTTTGATTTTATTATAATTTAACCGTCCTCGGCGGATTATTTTGCAGCAATTCAACCGCCACATTTTCTCAAAGTACGTCTTGACTTCCTGCAAGGAGCCGCCTTGGCAGGCGGGATTCCAAACCAGAAGCTCTCGGTCGATGTTCTGCCTGCCGCCGTAATTTCCCAAAAACAAATTGTTGGTATTACGGCCGCCCAAAAGATACTTTTCATCATCAACAATAATATATTTATCATGAAGCCTTGCCTGGGAACGCCAAGGCTTCATGATATCAAGAGGATTGTACGCCTTAACCTCTATATTCGGACATCTTAAAACAGCCTTCAATTTTTTGCTGCGCAAAAACTTTTTACTGCTGAAAGAATCCACCAAAAGCCTAACCTTAACGCCTCTTTGCCCAGCTGCCCAAAGCGCCGCCAAAACATCCGTACTGCTTTGATCCTTGCGAAAATTCATTGTTGAATAAATGACGTATTTCTTCGCTTCGTTGATCAGCCGCAAACGCCAAACCAAAGGGTCGACGTTGCCCTCGACTGACAAAACTCTTTCACCGCAGTCCGTTTCACCGTAAACCGACTTACCGTCAAAAGCCTCATCCTCCGCCTTTGATACTTTTTTGTGGCGGATTTGGGGCAAAACGGCGCCCAAAATTTCATAACAGCCGAATACAGCAATAATTTTCGGCAAAACCGACAAAATCTGCCGTCCGTTATAATCTAAAACCGCCCAAGCCAAAAGGCAAACAGTCAACACCAAAATCAAAACAATGACAATTTGCAGGCTCAGTTTTAAATTATATTTTAATATATTTCGATTTCTGATTGTACTTTGGCTTTTGTTCAAAGCTGTATTTTTCCCTGTTTTGTTCATTTTCACCAATACCAATCACCATTAAATTAGCAATTAAAATCAATAATTATTTATATAATTATTGATTTTAATTGCCGTTTTTATATCATAATTTTATATAATATTTTATAACATATGCTTTTTATAATATATTTTTCACATCATATTTTTCACATCGTATTCTGCTTATATCTCTATAATACAATGTTCTGCCCCAAATAGCAACAAACAACCTGTTTTTTCGACAAACAACAATCAGGTAAATTTTGCATTATGAACTGCCCAAAGTTAAGCAGACAGCAAAAAACCACAAGGCTCTGTTCCCGCAGGGGAACAGAGCCTGAAAAACAAGCGTTGTTAAATCCTCAAATCCTATATGCGATAACGCAGATTTAATTCAATCAGCTTTATTTAAATTTAACATTAATTATTTAATAACGTAATTGATTGTGGCGATACCGCCCAAATCGGCATCGTATGTGTAATCAATGGCATAACCGAGTTTTTCAAAATCACGCAGTTTTACATATGTTCTGTCATTTTTTACAAAACCTGTCATGTCGATTTTTTCTGAACCGCGGATTACATAAGCTTTGTTGGCTTTGGCATCCCAATCAACGGTTTCGCCGAACATTTCGGCAATTTGGCACATCGGAAAGTAGTTGTAATCGTCTTTCATGATAGCCTGAGAATCAATGAAATCAACCGTATTGAAAAGGCTTGCGGCATAATTTTTCACCAGGCAAATCTGATTATCCTGCATATAAAGAGTGGTATCCAATTCTGTGGGGTTCAAGCCTTTGGCAATATTGCCAAGGGTATCAATACCGTCTTTGGGAACATTGATTTCAACCGCTTTTGTACCGTCGTAATTGATTGTACTGTCAATGCTGACGGACATTTTGGTATTTTCAATGTCAAGAGCGATTTTAGCATTAGCTTTTTCGGTGTATTTGTTGTTTGCGGTCTTTTGAAGTGTAGATTTCAGGTTGGAACCTTTAATCATATTGTAGATATCGTCAACGCCCTTGTTGAATTGTTCGTCGCCGTCGCAATTAGCGATTTCTTTAACAGTATCTTTAATTGTTTGAGAATTCAAACCATAAGCGGCAAAAACACCATTGTCAATGGCGGATTTTTGAGCGTCAATGTCAGCACAGATAGCGGCGCTGTTGTCTTTGGTAAATTTCACCAAACCTTG